>CALDSL010000561.1 GCA_937920255.1 uncultured Anaerolineaceae bacterium
GCGAGAAGGGCATTTTCGTTTACGGCGCGTTTGGCTCGGAAAATATGGACCCGCATACCACCGTGTGGCAATTGTATAATGCCAGCGGCCAGCCCGTTCCCGGCGGGCGGGTGTGGTTCACTTACGTGCCGGTTTAGGCTCGATTGACCCCATCAATGTACCAACCGCGGACTTGCAAGCCATGTCCGCGGTTTGCGTCTTCGCTGCGCGCCCTTCGTAACAGGTTTTTGAGGGCCGCGTTAACCCATGTAGATCAAGGCGGGAAAAGCATATGCAAGGCACCGGTTTGCTTTCATCCTGGAAAGCCAAACATGATAAAATGCATACCATAATCGGTTGGTCGTATAACCGTTTTGGAAGCTATTCTTATTGACTTTTCCCAATTGTGATCGGTATAATACTATTACCTAACCAATTTCGATCAGAAAGCGGTGGGTTAGTAAAGTATTACTAATTTCATACTGGATTTCATTTTTCAGGCGGCGATGATCTGAACGTTGTTACTTGGTCGCTTGCCCGGTTCGTACAACCGGGCGCACGTTCAGGGAGCCAGTGGCGAAACCGGCCTTTTGGCCGGTTTTTGTTTTGCCTGTTCAGGAGGGACTGTATACGAACGGCAAACCTACCTGCAGGTGACATGTGCAATTGTTCGTTCTAGGCGGCGATGATCGAAACACTGAATTTGGTCGCTTCCCCGGTATTGTCCGGGTCAGGTGTTTCGGGAGCCAGTAGCGAAACCGGCCTGCCAGCCGGTTTTTCTATTTCGAAGCACAGGGGCAACTGAAATGACCGCGACAACCAACCAGATGGAGATGGCAAAACCCACCATGCAAGCTGGAATTGATCTGGACGAAATGTATTCTCCTGACCGCCAGCGCATACTGGTGGTGGAAGATGACCCGGATACGATCTTTCTGCTTAAGCAGATCTTTCGCATGTCCGGGTACGACGTCTTCAGCGCATCCAGCGGGCGCGAGGCCCTGCGCAAATGCGCCGAGCTCAGCCCGGCCTTGATCGTGCTCGATTTGATGATGCCCGATATGGATGGGTGGGAGACGTTCCAGTACTTGCGCCAGATGATGGACGTTCCGGTGATTGTCGTGTCGGCTCTGGGCAACAAAGAGGATGTGGTCAAAGCCCTGCACTTGGGCGTGGACGACTACGTCACCAAGCCGTTCTTCAACGCCGAGCTGGTCGAACGCTCGCGCGCGGTGCTGCGCCGCGCCGGGTTGCGCCACCCCGTCAACCGCCTGGTCTTCCCCAAGATCAGCCTGACGGTGGATATGAACACGCAAGAAGTCACATTCAAAGAGCAAAAGATCTACCTGACGAACAAAGAGTTCGCGATCCTCTCCATTCTTGCCAGGAACTCTCCCGATCTGGTGAGCTATCACAAGATCGCCCAGGCCATCTGGGGCGAAGACTCGCTCAAGACGCGCCAGCGGATGAAGTATCTCGTCTACTTGCTGCGCCGCAAGTTCGAGGCGGTGGATCCCAAGAGCCCATTGATCGTCAACGTGGGCCGGTTGGGCTACAAATTGCAAGTCGAGATCTAGCCAGACTCACCGGAAGCCTTTGGGTCTTCTTAACGGAGAAAAGAAAATGAAAAAATCTCGTTCGATCACGTTCCGCAAGATCACGCGCGCGTTTTACCTGCTGGGGGTGGTGTTCTTGCTGGCCGGCATGTTCCTGTCCGTCGCCAACATCCCCGCGCAAGCCGGCAGCATACCGGATGGCGCGGCGCAGGCCACCCGCCTGCCGCCCAGCAACCCGGTCAAACCGCCTTCCGTTCAGCCGCCGGCGCCAAAACCCCCAGTGGTCGAGCCGATCAGCCCTGGACCCAGCGACCCCGGCAGCGCCCCGCAGGGACCCGGCGCGCAGAACCTGAACCGCGGCCCGTCTTCGATGGCCACACCGGCGCTGCGCAGCAATCCTTCCATCATGGCCACCATGGCCCCCGGCGCGTCCGTCGCTTTTACCCAGGCGGACTACTGCTATGACGGCCCGGCGGGAGAGATCGAAGCCACGGTTGTGATCAACCTGCCGGAAAACGTTTCCCAGGCGCGCCTGAGCACCGACTGGTACATCGTCTGGCCGCGTACCGGCGCGATCGTGCACAACTACTTCACCCCGGATCAGGTATTTGAAGACGGCGATACCTACACCATCACCGGCCAGTGGCCCGGCATCGACCAGTGGGTCGAGGGCAACACGGTGGAAATCCACTTCGGGGCGCAGCTCATCGATATGGACCTGTCCGGCCCCATCTCTGAAGCGGATGGGCTGGATGTGTATTACAACGGCCGCTGCAATGCGAGCCCGGATCTGCAGCTCTCCTCTGTATGCCAGGATGACGGCAGCACCCTTTGGACGCTGTCGAACCCGGCCTATATTCCCGTGGCCTACAGCTACACGGTAAACGGCCAGCCGGGCGGCAGCGGAACGATCGCGGCGCGCGGTTCGACCACCTTCACCACCACCGGCGTTTCCACGGTCGTGGTCACCTTCGATGATGGCGTGGGAGGCAAGCGAACAGTCACCGCCACATCCGAGGACTGCGGCGGGTCCGAACTCGAACCGCTGTCGCTTGACCATGCCTGTACCGCCGCCGGCATCACCTGGACGGTGACCAACGACAACGATGTAGCCGTCAGTATCGATTGGGATCTGGACGATGGCGATGAAACCGGCTCGCTCAGCGTGCCCGCTAACAGCAGCATCAGCGTGGTCAGCAGCGCCGATACCGACAGCGCCCATACGCTCACCGTCACCTGGAGCGGTGGCTCGGATACTGACACTTCGTTAGCCGGCGAATGCACCCTGGAAGAAGCCGAGCTGGTCGTGCGCTACAGTTGCATCGAAGACACGGAAACCATCCAGTGGCAGGTGAGCAATGAGAGCACGGTCGACACCACCTTCACCTGGAGCCTGGACGGCGGCGCGCAGAGCGCCCCGGTGGCGATTGTAGCCGGTGAAACCATCGACGTGACCACCTCCAGTTCCGGCGCCCACACCCTGGTGGTG
>CALDSL010000562.1 GCA_937920255.1 uncultured Anaerolineaceae bacterium
CCAATTTCCGCCAGGATGAAGAACCCCATGCCGAAGAAGATGTTTCCCGCACCGACAAAATACAGCGCCGCCGTGAACGCGATGACAATCCCGGTGTAAACGTTCAGAAAGCGTTTTTTGGAACGTGAGAAATCTGCCACGACGCCCAGAATGGGAGTGGTGAGCGATACCACCAGCATGGCAATCGAGATGGACAGACCCCACAGGCGCGAGCCTTCGGAACCGCCAACCACCACGTTCTTGAAATATGAGGAGTACACTGCCATTAAAACAACCGCTGCATACGCAGAATTACCGAAATCATATGCGTACCAGGCCCACCGTTCTCGCCGGGTTACGGGTATTCGTTTCTTTGCCGTCGAGCTGGCAGAGGCTTGTATGGTAGCTTCCATTGGCTAATATTCCTTTGTCTAAGTGCGGATGATTAAGGATAACACCAATCAACCGTTTTGGGTACAAACGATTCCCGAGAATTCCGGTATTATTCCACCCGTGCGATTGGCTGGCGCAGTATCGTTTTCAGCTTCTCAGCGGGCGTACGGCGCGGGTCGCTCAGATAGATCTCGTGGTGCTTGCCGGTCAGTACGTGGCCGCGCCGGATGGCGTATTGGTGCATGCGCATGATATTCTCGTGTTCTTCCGTGTACGCGCCGATATGCAGCAGTTGCACCGCAAGCCCCTCATGGTAGCGCTCCAGGCGCAAATCTTCCAGCCGGGGTTGGGGTTTCTTGCGTCGCAACTCCGCCAGGGTTGCGTCCAGCCGGTCCTGCGTCACCCATTCCGGCTGCAGGATCATCATTGTCCACGACCAGGAATCCTTGTTCAAATCCGAGACGATGCTGCCGTCGGCCATCCACCACAGGCCTTCCAGCCCCATCATGGTGTAGTCGATTTCCAGCTCCTTTTTCACCGCGAACTTTAGCGTGTATGCCGCGCTGTACAGCACGCTTACCGCTTCCGAGTACGCCGGGTCGCTGGCCGGGTTTCCCTGCCCGTCGATGCACAGGAACGAGAACGCAGGCACATCAATAATATTCGGCTCTTTGGCGGACGCTGTGTAATACGCCTTGAGCTGTTTTCGCAGGTCAACCTTTTCGGGCATGGTTTTCTCCTGGTTTGGGCGTCTGCTGTTAAAATGGGGGGAGTACAGTCGATGATACCTATTCTAACCCGAAGTACAGTGAAGGCAACCATGGAATTATCCGAAAAGGCATTACATTACTACAACCAGTATCTGGCCAGCCTGCCACCCGGCACGCCGCGCCACGCCCGCGTGGAAAGCTGGTATTTCTGCGATAGCGAACCTTGCGCCCAGGAGTTGGGCGATCTGGTGCAGCGCGGCATCAAGACCGCCACCGCCAGCCTGCTGTGGATCTATGAAGCCGAAGGCGAACCGCTGCCGGAAGTGGGTGGGATTAGCGTCATCACCGACTGGCATGGCGAGCCGATGTGCATTATCGAGACCACCCGCGTGTACATCCTTCCATTCGACCAGGTGGACCCCGAGCAGGCCTACGAGGAAGGCGAAGGCGACCGCTCGCTGGAGTACTGGCGCGAGGTGCACTGGCGTTTCTTCGGGCGCGAAGCGCAGAGTATTGGCCGCGAGCCGACCGCGGACATGTCTGTCATCTGTGAGCGCTTCCGGCTGCTGTATGGCGGGCTGGAAAACAACGAACTGGCGGGCTAACCCGCCAGTTCGGTTTTGGATCACACGATGCCGCGGTGATGCTCAATCTCCGCTTGTCTGCTGCTCCCTGACCGCCGCGCGCTGCTTCACAAACCCTACCATGCGCTTGATCGGCTCATCGAACAGCTTGAGGCGGGTGGTGCGCAGGCTGTCGCGGATGGTGATCACGCGCGCAAAGCGGTGGATCGGTTCCACGTTCTCGTGCGCCGGTTCCAGGTTGTAATTGGGAATACGCGGGCTGAGGTGGTGCACATGGTGAAAGCCAATGTTGCCGCTAAACCACTGCAACACCTTGGGCAGCTTGTAATAGGAAGCGCCCAGCAGTGCCGAGGCCACGTAATCCCAGTTTTCGGCGCGCTCCCAGTAGGCGTCTTCAAACTGGTGCTGCACGTAGAACAGCCAGATGCCAATCGTGCCGCCGATCATCATGATCGGGATCTGGATCAGCAGGTATTCCTTCCAACCGATCAGCAGGCTCAACCCCACCGCCAGCCCAAGCAAGGCCATGTTGGACCACACCACGCTCATCGTTTCTCGTTTGCCGTAATTCGGCAGGGCCAGGCGGTGTGAGATAAAAAACATATAGAACGGCCCGAGCAGGAACATGATCAGCGGGTTGCGGAACAGGCGGTAGCCCACCCGGCCAAAGAACTTCTGCTCGAAGTATTCGTCCACCGTCAGCGTGGTCACGTCGCCGTGGCCGCGCTTGTCCAGGTTGCCGCTGGTGGCATGGTGAATGGCGTGCGACTTCCACCACTGCTCGCTGGGAGTGAACACCAGCACGCCCAGCCAGAACCCCAACCGTCGGTTGACTTTGGTGGATGGGAAGAACGAGTTGTGGCCGCAATCATGGAAGAAAATGAAGATGCGCACCAGGAATAGCGATGCCAGGAGGATCAACGGCAGCGCCAGCAGGTACGATATCTTCATCACGTACACGATCGCCACCCACAGCGCCACGTAGGGGACGAGGGTATTCACAAGCTGCCAGATGCTGCGGCGCACGTCCGACTTCTGGTACGGGGCGAGCAGCTTGTTGAGCTCCGCCATCTTCGGCAGCGATTTTTTCAAGGTCTCTTTTTCCGCGGTAATTTGATCCATGAAAGATCTCCTTTCTCTACAATTATTCTACCGGACGGCAGCCGCGGTTGAAGACATATTTATGACAAACGGGGTCACATTTAAGTCATACATCCTGGCCGCGCAGGTCACGCCACGCCGGGAAAATTGCTTGACAAACCAGATTCCTTACCTCTATACTGAATACGTTCCACGACAGTTCAGGTTGGGGAGATCAACATCGCGTACCGCGGCGGCGGGCCTGGGGCGGCCATGATCGACTTTGAAACGGCGTACGGCTGGCTGAATATGTATCATTACTCTTGCCTGGGAGCAGGGTCTCGCCAGCTGGTTTCGCAGCTTGCGGATAATCTGCGCCCGGAACGGCCCGCGCGGCTGCAAACGCTGCTGAATCATTTGCTGGTGATGATTGATCAGGTGCGGCATGAAGACGAGCAGGCCGAATGCCTGCTGGCCTGCGCCCGGGCGGAATTCCGCTTGAACGTGGCCGCCAACGCCAGCCAGCACCTGGAACAGGCCGCCCACCTGTACCGCCAAAACCGCATGCTGCACCAGCACGCGGTCGCGATATGGTTGCGCGGTTGGGTGCTGTGGAATCAGGATCAGCGCGAAGACTACATCGCCGGGCTGGCGCTGCTGCAGGAAAGCGCGCGGCTGTTTGAAAAGTTGGCTGCCGTGAACACTGTGGTGGATTGGCAGGCGCGCGCCTGGTACCGCGCCGCGAGCGCTGAGATGATCCGCACGATCCAGCAGCAGATGGGTATGATCGATTTGCGCACCGCCGGGGCAGGGGACGAGCCGCAGCCGGCCGGCCCAATCCCCGCGCCCGCGTCCCTCTGGCGGCCAGAATACCCGGCCGATGAAGCGCCCGCCGCGCCCATCCCGCCTTCGTCTTCCCAACCGGAGGCGAACGAGCCGTTCACCTACACCCTGCAAGTATTTGAGATCACAGACTGGATCCCGGCCGGCGGCCCGAAAGCCATGAACACCACCCACCGGCCGCTGGGCTACATGCAGCTCGACCGGGTCATCATAGACGACCGCTGCTACCGCGTCGAGCCGCTGAAGCGCAACGGCACGCGCATCAACCTCACCCGCTACCTTACCTCTGGCCAGCAGATGGTGGTGCTCAAGGTCAAGGGCGACAGCATGAACCGGGCCAATGTACAGGATGGCGACTACGTGCTGGTGGCCATGCAGGGCAAGGCGCAGGACGGCGATATTGTCGTGGCCGGGGTGAGCGCGGTCGACCAGGAGGCCACCCTCAAGCGTTACCGCCCGCGCGGCGCGATGGTCGAATTGATGCCCGAAAGCGATAACCCGACTCACATGCCGCAAACCTATCCACTGCGCAACGGCGGTTTCTTCATCTCCGGGGTGGCGCTGGCGGTGTTTAAGGCGGTGGATTAGGGCGCCGGGCAGTGGGTTTCGGGGTAGGTTATAATCCACCCTGGAAGATAAAATCGCTGTACGGACTGCCCTCGATGATCAAACGACTGCTTCTGTTTCTGCTGGTTGCGCTTGCGCTGGCCGGCTGCCTCGAATCACCCGGCTCGCTGCCGACCCCGGCCGTGCCTCCGGAGCGGTTAACGCCGCTGCCAGGTTGGGTAACACCCACGCCCGGCGAGAACCCGGTGCAAATCTACTTTACCAGCCCGGGGGACGAGAATGCCGGCAGCCGCGCGCTCGAACAGGCGCTGGTGGCTGATATCAACGCCGCGCGCGAGCGCATCGATATGGCCATGTATAATTTCAGCCTGCGCCCGGTTGCGGATGCGCTGATCACGGCTCACCGGCGTGGGGTGGCGGTGCGCCTGGTGGTCGACAGTGACGCTCTGGACGGAACACAGCTTTCGCGGCTGTTATCCGCCGGCATCCCTGTCATCGGCGACCGGCGCGAAGGGTTGATGCACAATAAATTCATCATAGTCGACGAGGCGCTGCTATGGACCGGCTCGCTCAACCTGACCGGCAGCGGCACCTACAACGACAACAACAATATGGCGCGCATCCTCTCGCCCGACCTGGCACAGAACTATAGGATCGAATTTGAGGAAATGTTTACCGGCGACCAGTTCGGCGCCAATTCTCCCGCCGATACGCCCAATCCGCGCGTCACCCTGCCCGGCGGGGTGGTAGTGGAAAACTACTTCTCACCCGATGATGGCGTCTCCCCCCGGCTGGTGGATCTGGTGGAAGAGGCGCAGACCAGCGTCGATTTCCTGGCGTACTCGTTCACCTCCGACCCGCTGGCGGATGCGCTGCTCGAACGCTACCAGGCCGGGGTAAGCGTGCGCGGCGTATTCGATGAGAATTCCTACCGCAGCAACACCGGCGGCGAGTACCTGCGCTTGCAGCGTGCGCAGATGAACGTACGCCTGGACGGCAACCCCAATCTGATGCATCACAAGGTCATCGTCATCGACCGCCAGACGGTAGTGCTGGGATCATACAACTTCACCCGCGCCGCCGATCGCACCAATGACGAAAACGTACTGGTGATCCACGACCCCGCCGTCGCCGCGGCCTACCTGCTCGAGTTCGAAGCTCTCTACAGCCAGGCCGCGCCATAGCCGAGCAAACAACCGCCGCGAGCATTGTCGCGGCGGTTGTGTTTGGCATGTCAGCGCGACGACGGCACGCTTAGAACTTGCGGCTAATTCCCTGTAAGATGAAAGCAATACCGATCATCAACAGGCCCAGGTAGGTGGCGGTCTTTTGCGCCAGCGGCAGGCCGCTCAGTGGTAAAGCCCGTGGCGCCAGGTCCGCGCCGGTGGCCGGGATGAATTGCTCTTCCCCGGCCGCGAACGGCTGCGGGGCCTGCAAAACCTCGACGGTTGCTTCAACGCCCAGCACCGCCGTGGCCTGGAGCATCCCCTGCCGTTCCCCGCCGGTGACGGGTACGCCTCTCTCGGCGTTCTCCTCACTCGCGATCTGCGGCAGACCTTCTTCCACCGGTCCGGTCACCGGCCCGCCGCCGCCGACGTTTGCATCAACCGTGGCGGTAAGCAAAACCTCTTCCCCCGCGACGCCGGTCGGCGCAATGGGCGTGAACGGCACATTGACGATCACCGTGGCCGTATTGGTGGCGGTAGGGGTGGCTGTATCAGGTACTTGCGTGGCCGTATTGGTGGGGGTTGGGGTAGCCGTGTCGGGTACTAGCGTTGCCGTGTTGGTGGCGGTGGGTGTAGCTGTGTCCGGCACCAGCGTTGGTGTGTTGGTGGCCGTGGGCGTCGCCGTATCGGTTGGCGTGGGAGTGTAGGTCGGTGTTGGCGTGTCGCTTGGCGTAGGCGTAAAGGTCAGCGTGGGCGTGTCCGATGGCGTCACCGTAAATGTCTCGGTAGGCGTCAGTGTGGCCGTTGCGGTGATAACCACTTCGGTTTCTGTCGCTTGTGCTGTTTCGGTCAGCGCCACTTCCGTGCCTAATACATCGGTCGGAGAAAGCGTGGCCGTCTCTGTGCCCACGACCACGGTCGGGCCACCCGGCGGTGGGCAGACCCACGGGTACCAGTAGTAGTCCATCCCGGCGCCGTCCGAGATGGGGTTCAAGCTCACCGGGTCGAGCAGGATCGCGCCAAAGTGGATTTCGACCACCTGGTCGCCGGGGCGTACGCCCGGCCAATCGCCGGAAATGGTCACCTCGTCCCCATCGCTGACTTCGTGTTGCGTATAGGCTTCCGGGGTGCGCAAGTCGACCGGCTCGGCGACGCGCCAGGCGGTTTGCAGAATGGCATCACCACCAGAGAGGCTCACCTCCACGGTCACCTCAAACGTTCCAGGTTCCAGCATGCACACCGCCGTGTCTGAGATATTAAAGCGCACGCTTCCGGTCAACTCCGGCGATGGTTCCCCGGTAGGCTCAGCGGTGGGTTCACCGGTCGCCTCTTCCGTGGGCTGCAATGTGGCTTCGCCGGTGGGGTCAAGGGTGGCCTCTCCGGTTGGCTCAACCGTCTCATCCAGGGTGGGCTCCAGCGTGGGATCATCCGTGACCTCGACGGTTGGCTCGCCGGTTTCTTCCTGCGTGGGCTCGGTCAATGTCGGCAGTTGCGCCAGACCTGGCGGAACCGCTCGCCGCAGTGTCCCGGGCTGCAGTTCGCGCAGTTCAGGCAGTTTGACCTCGCCATCTTCGTTTGGCAGCGCGGTGGCCGTGGTGCGGAACAGGCTGTTCACGCCGGCGGCCTTGGCCGGCTGGTTGACAACGGATAAGAGCATTCCAGCCATCAGAGTGATGACACCGCAGGAATAAAGGAAACGATACGCGAGCCGATAAAGGTTTTTTGGGCTTTTCATTTCTGTACCTCGCTTCTTCGAGTGATAACTACGGCTAATGGTTGGCCTGTTTCCGATCCTGGAAAACGGCCGCGCGAAGCAGCGTGAACGAACGATCGAATGTTGGGTGCAGGGAGAACCTCAAGCCGGACGTGCATTTGCCGGTGAGTGCTGGTTATCTCAGGATCCCCTCAGAAAGGGGTGGGCGTGCTATCCCCCTGCACGTTATCTTGAAAAGAACAATTAAAAAACGACCATCTGGTCGCTTTGAATCAATCACTTCAACCTTGCCAGGGCCAGCCGGCTGGCCAATTCTTGTGCCATCCAGCTCCCCCTGACCACCCGGCAGATCCACCAGTAAAATGCCTGGGTGCAGAATTATTAAGGATAAATCTGACCTTATTATAGGAGAGCACATTAACCGTTTCAATACGGGATAACCCTATTTTGGTTATGAAATCTCCTTACTATGAATAACCGAAAAAGTTGTATTTTGTTACAGTTTTTGTCAACTTCTAAAAACAATCATGTATTGTGGTCCCCGCAAAACGGTGGATGGACCACGTAGACCCTTAAAATCTTGCGTCTCTATGATGGCCGCGAAAGGTGTGCAGTCCTGCAAAGACACGAACAATTACCAAGAATAAACATTTTCACCACAGGCGTATGCATTCAATTTGTACATTATCGAAAAATAACAACAAATTCATGCGTTTCAACTTGCTACAACGTAACCTATTGTTTGACAAATCCGATATAATAACTTAGCAACACATGAGAAGCTTATGAGAAGGAGGATACTTGATGAAAAAGATTGTGTTTGCTGTAATGTTGGTGCTGGTG
>CALDSL010000563.1 GCA_937920255.1 uncultured Anaerolineaceae bacterium
ACCGGCGGGACGACAACGGTGGTAAGCGGCACCGGAACCGCCAGCGGCAACCGCCTGAAGTGGATCTCGCAAACCATCGCTGATGGCACGCGCATGGCTCCCAATACCACCTTCAACATGACCTGGCGCGTGCAGAACGCCGGCACCACCACCTGGAACGCCAACTACCTGCTGCGCCATTTCTCGGGCGACCGCTTCGGCGCCCCGGCTGAGATCACGCTGGGGCAGGATGTGGCGCCGGGCGAGTTTGTGGATATCACCGTGCCGATGCGCGCTCCAGCCGCGTCTGGTGAGTACAAGTCCGACTGGATCATGTCCAACGAGCTGCGCGCCAACTTCAACGACCCGATCTTCCTCAAGATCACCGTCGTCGGCCCGGGCACACCGGTAGCCACGCTCCCGGCGCCCAGCGCCACGGCCACCCTTGAGCCAACTGCGGCCGCCACCGAGACCGTAGCCCCCTCGGCCACGGCCACGCCGTAAGGCCCGGCCTGCCAATTGCATCAACCAAAACCGGCGTTCGCGCCGGTTTTGATCATTTGCAGCCGAGCATCATGTTTGATCATTTCAAAAACAATCCTGTGTAGGGGTGAAGCATTCGGTCGGGCCGATGCAATGGAAGGTGTTGTTTCTCCGGATGCTTCACCCTGGCCTCTGCCGGCGGCTGCGTGGGTCTATTCGACTGCACCCGGGTGAAGCATTCGGAGACGGTCGGTGCTTGACACGCATAGGTTCGACCGAATGCTTCACCCCTACAGTTGCGTCTCCCGGTTGGATCATAGCCCTTCGGGGGAGCTAGAGAGGGTTCGGCAGCGAGCGTAATCATTCTTTGGATAGGAAAAACGTTCAAACTTCCGAAAGAGGCGATATGGCCGCAACACAATCACTTCATCCGCTCCAGTCGCTGGCGAACACGATTACCCTGCTGCTGCGCGGGCGCGTGCATTTCCCACGCGAGCGCCTGGGCCAGACGCTGGTGCTGGAAGGCGAGAAGTGGATCATCTTCCGCCAGGTGGTCATCGACCCCGGCCCTGGTCAGCCGGCGCAGCCCGGCGCGGTGTTCCGGCCGCGCTTCCATGTGCGCGGCATGTCTGCGCGCGCCAATATGTTGTTTTCGTGGCTGCCGGTGCCATTTATCACCGGCCTGCCCGGCTTGCGCTCCAAGCTGTGGCTGTACGAACCGGCCAGCGGCGATTTCTCCGGCTGGTACGAGTGGGACAGCGTGGAAGACGCCGAGCGCTACAGCCGTTCGTTCGCCGCCGCGTTTATGACCCGCCGCTCGCTGCCTGGCTCAGTTTCGTTTCGCGTGCTGCCTGCGGGTAGAGAATAACGAAGAAAGCGAACCGCGAAGGACCCCGGGACGGTGCACGCCTTCACGGTGAAATCTTATTGCGTGGCCCGTTAAACGCGACCGGCTTTTATTGACGATTGGGCGGGAAAACTTATAATTAACCCAGTCGATGATAAGAGAATTCCCAGATCGGTTTCAAGGAGAGGGATGTATGTATGAAGTAGTGTTATCGCTGCACAATATTCTGCGCTGGTTGGTGTTGATCTTCGCGGTGCTGGCGCTGATCCGCATGTACTTTGGCGGGTGGGGCGGGCGCAAGGCGTTCAGCCGCGCGGACGACCGCGCCAGCCTGCTGTTTGTGACCATGCTGGACATTCAACTGCTGCTCGGCATTATCCTGTACGTGTTTCTCAGCCCGTCCACCATGGCGCTGCTCAACGGCACGGGCAGTATGTCGGCGCCGCTGACGCGCTATTTTGGCGCGGAGCACGCCGCGCTGATGTTGCTCTCGGTCATCGTGGCGCACGTGGGCCGGGCGCAGGCCAAAAAAGCCGCCGACGCGCGCGGTAAATTCCGCCGCACGGCCATCTGGTTCACCGTTGCGCTGGTGCTGCTGCTGGCCGGTATTCCCTGGCCGTTCATGCCCATCAGCCGGCCGTGGCTGCGCCTGCCGTTTTAACCGCAATTGATGCTTTAAACCAAAAACGGGCGGTCCGTTCCGGAGCCGCCCGTTTTGATTCCGGTCAGTTGTTTACCACAAAATTCAGCGCGTACTGCGCATCCACGTAGCCAGGGCGCTCTTCGAGTGCCTTTTGGAACATGGCGATGGCCTCGTCGCGTTTGCCCTGGCGGTAGAGCGCCCAGCCCTTCCACAGCAGTGCCTCTTCGGCATTGGCGGTAATTTGCAAGGCGTAATCGGCCAGCGTGTTCAGATCGTCGATGCGGTTGGTGTGGAAGTAGGCGATGAACGGGCCAAACTGGTAGCGCAACATACGCTGCGGCAGGCGCAACTTGCGCGCTTCGTCGTACGCCTCGGCGGCTTCGGAATAACGCTCAAAATAAACCAGGTTGCTGCCCAGGTTGAACCAGGCGAAGCCGTTGGTGGGGTCGCTCTCGGTTTCGGCTTTGGCCGTGTCCAGCGCGCGCTGGCGGTTGGCGTCGGCATCCCAATCCTCGCCCAAAATCTCGCGAACGGTCTGTTCCTTGTCCGGCGGGTAGACGTAAATGTATACGCGGTTAAAAATCTGCCAGTCACGGTCGAGCTGGTCGTAGGACTGGCGCAGGTTGGCGCCCAGCTCCGAGTCCTGGGTGATGAAGGTCTGGGTGGCGTCATCGTAGCCGGTGAGCAGCAGGTAATGCCCCACCCAGCGGTCGTCGTTGGCCCAGAACGTCTTCTCGACCTTCAGCCCCGATTCGACCATGATGGGAATGCCGGCGGCGATGAAGCGTTTGAGGATGTCGGTCGTGCCGCCCACGCGGTAATCCGATATCAGCCAGCCGGTACGGTTGCGCGCGTAGAACATCAGCTCTTCCACATTGACGTTGCGGTCGGCGCGGATGGGCTTGATCTCATCCGAGATGGTCTTCTGATCGCCCTGCCAGCCGAAAAAGCGCAGGTACATGGCCAGGGTGGCCGGGCCGCAGTTGTTCAAATCCTCTTTTTCCCACGCCGGCGGCTCCAGCTTGACCGCCTCCGGCACGGCGGTGGGGGTCAGGGTGGGGGTAGGCGAGACTTCCGGTGTGGGTGTCGCGGTGGAAATCTGGGTGGGCGTGGCGCTGGGGCGGGGTGGGGTGGGCGTTTGCTCGCTGGCCGCGGCCTGCTCCGAGGTCGGCAGCGCGGTGGGCACCGACGCTTCCACGGGATTGATCCAGCTCTTGACGTTAATCAGGGCATACTCGACGCGCCAGGCTACCTTTTCATTCACCTGCGGGATCTGGTACAGAACGAACCCCAGAATGCACAGGCCGGCCAGGGCAAACACCGCGCCGAGCAACATGTTAAGTACGTAAGACTTTCGGTGGGACATAGTCGCAATTTTACCACGCATAAAATGGAAATGCGCGCAGCGAAACGGACAAATCGGATATATGAATCCAAAATAACGTGCCCGGCAATTTGCCGGGCACGCAATGTTCATTATGTTCCTGATCCGCCTTCAGGTTACGGAAGCGCTTCGCGCGTCATGGGCACGAACAGGTTCCAGTAATCGAAGATACCCTGGTCGATGTTGCCGTCAACGATGTTGAAGGCAGGAGCATTCTGAAGCACGCTCAGGTCAACCAGCAGCACCAGCACCGGGCGGTTGAAGCGGGCATTGTTGTCACGGTTGCCGCGGTTGGCGTTGTTGTTATTGTTGTTATTGTTACCCACCGATTCGCCGCCAACCGGGGTGCCGGCGGCCGGCGTGCCGTTGGACTGGGTGGCGCTCTGCGTGGGGGCAGCCTGGGTGGCGCTGACATTCGGGTTGCCACTGGGCACGAACGAGTCATCGTAGAACAGGTTCACCGCGCCCGGGGGCAGAATGATCAGATTGCCTTCGGCATCCTGCTGGTTGCCGGCCACAAGCTGCACCACGAAGTAGCGCACCGCGCCGGTGCTCTTGAGCACCAGGGCATCACGCACTTTGGCCACCATGTTGTTGCGGGCGTCAACCACGTTGGCGCCGATCAGCTCGCTGGCCAGGGCGTTTTTATAGACATTCACGCGGTTGCCAGGCTGCAGGGTGATGACCGGGGTGCCGGCAACGTTGGTACCGCCCGGGATCACCGTGGGGGGCGGGGTCGAAGTGGCCTGGAAGGCCGCGCCGCTAAAGCCAGCGCCCGAAACCGGGGTCTCGCTGGGCACCACCTCGGTGCTTTCCGGTGTACCGGTGGCAGCCGGAGCAGTCGCCGAAGGAGCGATCGCGGTCGGGGCAATCACGGTGCTGCTGGGCAGCAGGGTGGGCACAGCCGTGCCGCTGCCGCTGGGAACATTGCAGGCGGTGGTCAGGCTGATGGGAATATTCTGCTCCCAGAAGCCCATCACGCTCGCGTCCCAGTCGCCGTCTTCAAAGTCGACGTCGCGCAGGTTGATGGTGGGAACGTTGGCCAGCAGGGCGGCGTCAAAATTGACCACCAGCTCGTCATTGGCCGCATCTTCCGGGCGATCCTGGTTGAGCGAAACCGCTTCGTACGGGATCAGCACCGATTCATTGCCGGTCTCGGCGTCCATCACAATGTACAGGATGTGCGCCTCGCAGGTGTTGACAATATAGTCACGCACGCGGCCTAGCTCGTTACCAGCGTTGTCCACCACGCGATAACGCAGCATTTCGGTCAACGCTTCAATCTCGCTGCCGGTGGCGGGGATGCCGGGTTCCAGCGTGGCATCCTGGGTGGGAGCCAGCGTGGCAGCCTCGGTGGGCTGTTCCGTGCTGGTCGCCAGCGGCGTGCTGGTGACTTCGGTTTCTTCGACCGTCGGAGAAGCGATCATATCATCCGTCGGGAAAAGACTGTCAGTGGGCGCAACTTCGGTTCCGCCGGTTTCCGGAATAAACGTCTCTACGCCGGGCGTAGAATCGACGTCGCCTGCGCCGGTGCAGGCTGAAAGAATGAGGATCCCGGCCACCAGGGCAGGGAGCAGTAAGCGTAAACGTTTCATGGAAATCTACCTCCAAAAGGCAACTTGCTCTACCAATAAGATTTGGCGCGCTGGGCTTTTCCCCTTTTTCGCGACCTTACCGATTATCCCAGACCCGGCAAATTGGCTCAATCCGGTGATTCCCTTGTATTTTTGCGGGATATCCCCGGGAAGTGGGGGATATATTCCCGAGGGAGGGCTCACAACGGATTTTTAACCCGGATTACGCGGATTTGCATCTTGCAGCTGCTGTAGGGTGCGGTCGTTTTTCAGATCGCACCCTTCAAGTACAGCAGACCAATCCGCGTAATCCGGGTTTGAAATCCGTTGTCAGCCCCACGAATTCGGACAGAACGTGCCTGATTAAAAATCCTTGATGCTGTTATAATTGCGCGCATGAAATATCATGTATGGACCGAAGGCTGCCAGATGAACGTGGCCGATTCGCAGCGGGTGTCTTCGGCGCTCGAGCATTTGGGCTACCAGAGCACATCCAACGCGGATGAGGCGGACGTGATTGTATTAAACACCTGCGTAGTGCGCCAAAGCGCCGAGAACAAGGCCTACAGCCGCCTGCAGCAGTTGAAACCCTTGAAAGACCGTCGCCCGGGCGTGATCATCAACCTGATGGGCTGCCTGGTTGGCGTGAAGGGAAATGAGGTGCTGCGCAAGCGCTTCCCGTACGTGGACGTGTTCTCGCCGCCCTCCGACCCCGGTCCGCTGGTGTCGTTTTTGACCCAGAGCGAAGTGCGCGAGATGGAAGAAGCCGCCACGGCGCAGCGCTTCGCCTGGCAGGACGGCGATCTGGTGCTGCCCGCGCGCGATCTGGGCCGCACGGTGACGGCGCACGTGCCGGTGGTGCTGGGCTGCTCGTTTGCCTGCACCTACTGCATCATTCCATACCGGCGCGGGATCGAGCGCAGCCGTCGCCCGGGCGAGATTTTAGCTGAAGCGCAGGCGCTGGTGCGCCAGGGCGTGAAGGAAATCACCCTGCTGGGGCAGATCGTCGACCGCTACGGCAAGGATAACCCCGATTTTCCCACCCTGGCCGGGCTGATGCGCCGCCTGCATGAGATCGAAGGGCTGGAGCGCATCCGCTTCCTGACTTCGCACCCCAATTACATGACCGACGAACTGCTGGACACAGTGGCCGAGCTGCCCAAGGTGATGCCGCACATCGAAGTGCCCAACCAGGCCGGCGACGATGAGGTGCTGGCCAACATGCGCCGCGGCTACACCGCTGAGCAGTACCGCCGCCTGATCGAGCGTATCCGCGCGCGCATCCCCGGCGTTTCGATTGCCACGGATATTATCGTGGGCTTCCCGGGCGAAACCGATGAGCAGTTCCAGCACACCTACGATCTGCTGGCGGATCTGAAACTGGACGTGGCGCACCTGGCGCGCTATTCGCCGCGCGAAGGCACCGTCTCAGCGCGGCGCATGGCGGATGACGTGCCGGCCGAGGAGAAAAAACGCCGCTTCCGCGTGCTGGAAGATTTGCAGGAAAGCATTGCGACTGAGATCCACGCGCGCTACCTGGGGCAAAACGTACCGGTGCTGTTCGAAGAACTGGTCAAGGGCCGCTGGAAGGGCCGTACCCACACCAACAAGCTGGTATTCGTCGAATCGGCGGACGATCTGCGCGGGTCCCTGCTGCCGGTGACCATCACCTGGACCGGCCCGTGGTCGATGCAGGGCCGGCTGGCTCAATAGCGAGGGCACATTGTCACTGCGCCGTTTGATCGTCATCGTTGTCGCTGCCGGCGCGCTGCTGGCGCTGGTATTGGGTTTCTTCCTGTTGCGCGGCATGGCTTACACCGCTCCGCGCTCGATGCGTTTGGGTGACTGGTTCCGCGACCCGCCCGGCCATTCGGATTGGATGGTGCCGGCCGGCACGGTGTGCGCCGGGGCACCGTTCCAGTTCCCCAGCGACGGCTATATCGGCTTCCTGTGGGATGACTCATGGCGCCCAGGCCATCGCCACCAGGGCATCGACATCTTCGGCCCCGCGGTCGAGCCGGGCATCACCCCGGTCTACGCCGCCTATGCTGGCTACCTGACGCGCCTGCCGGACTGGCAGTCGACGGTGATCATCCGCGTGCCGGACGATCCGCTGCAGCCCGGCCGCCAGATCTGGACCTATTACACCCACATGGCGGACGCCGCCGGCGAGACCTTTATCGTGCCGGACTTCCCCGAGGGCACCAGCGAGGTGTTTGTGGAGGCCGGGACGCTCTTGGGCTACCAGGGCAATTTCTCCGGCGACCC
>CALDSL010000564.1 GCA_937920255.1 uncultured Anaerolineaceae bacterium
CCCAGGTCCTGCAGATACAGACCCTGCACGCCGGCCTGCACCGCGGTTTCCACATTGCGCAGCACATAGTCGCGGATTTCGCGCAGGCTGCGCGCGTCGGGATGCGCCGCGCCGGGGAACGGCGGCAGGTGCAGGGCGGCGATTACGCTCGGCAGTCGTGTGGTGGTTGGCATGCGCTGGTTCCTCAGTCGAGCATTTCCAGACCGATGGTCTCGCTGGTGCGGATGCGGCTGATGCCGCCGCCGCCTTCCTGGCTGCGACCGCCGGTGAAGTTGCGGAAGAACGGCTCGCCGATCACGTCCGCGCGGTAGGCCGCGAACAGGCTGCCGGGGATGGCCGAAATGACCGGGGCAAACATTTCCAGCATGTTTTCCGCCAGCGGCAGCACACAGTCGGCGTGTTCCGTGATGGCCGTGGCCGAAGCCGGAACCACGGCGGCCGTGCGCCGGCCGATCTGCTGGCAGGCCACCGCCACTTCCGCCATTCGCGAAGCGTCGCGCCCGCCGGAACCGATCAGGAAGGTGGGGGTGTTCACCGCGCGGGCGAAGTACTGCAGGTGCGCCCATTCTTCTGTGTCCTGCCCCATGGCCGGGTCGCCGGAGGCTTCCAGTACCTTGGCGGCGCTGAACAGCGCGGAAGCAAAGTTTGGCCCGCCGCCCACGAATACGAACTCGGTGGCATCTTTCCAATCCTTGGCCAACTGCTCAGAGGTTTTATCGGTGTTTTCGATGGTCTTCTCGGCCGCGTCGGCCAGTTTGCCGATTTCTTTGCGCAGGTTTTCCGCTTCGGCGCTGGAGATATGGCCGCGCACTTCGCCCAGGCGAATGGCGACCAGCAGCAGCCCGATCTGGTTGGCGACGTAGGAACGCACGCCGGGAATGTGCACGCCCGGGGGATCCTGGAACGCAGGTTGGGTGGTGTCAACCATTAGCTCGGCTGCGCGCGCCACGCGGCTGGTGGGGGTGGCGGTCATAGCGATGGTGGTGGCTCCGCCGCGACGGCCGGCCAGCAGCGCTTCCAGCGTGCGCGAGACTTCGCCCGAAACCGAAGTGCCGATGACCAGGTTGGTGCCCGGTTCGCTCTTGGGCATATATTCAGCCGCGTAACGCGCAAACTGCAGCGCGGTGAGGGCTTCGGTGGGCAGGCCGGCCAGCTTTTCAAACGCCAGTTCGGCGCCCAGCGAAGCATGGTGCGAATCGCCGCAACCGGTGAGATACACGCGCTTGGCCGATAGGCACAACATGTGATCCAGCGTGTTGCGCACGGATTCATCGTAGGATTGGACAACGCCTCGAATTAATTCGGGAATACTGTGGATCTGTGCAACCATTCCATTCATGTCAATTTTCTCCTTGTTCGATAACTCGATATGCTAGACGTGCCGTACCCACAGGGCTGTGCCCTTCGACAGGGCTCACATCGTCCCGATGTCCTTACGGGAGGGTACTTGTTGGTCAATCTTGAATCAAACCCGGCATCTCGATTTCTCGAGCCGCCAGAAAAGCACGCACTTCCGCCAGCGTGGGCAGGCATCCGCGCGCGCCAATTTTTTGCACGGAAAGGGCCGCGGCGGCATTGGAAAAAATGAGAATCTGCTCCAGCGGCCAGCCCTCGAACAGGCCAGCCAGGAACGCGCCGTGAAAACAGTCGCCCGCGCCAGTGGTATCGGCTACCGGCACGGCAAAGCTGGGTGAGAACGCTTCTTCTCCGGCGCGGAACGCGGCCGCGCCGCGCGACCCCATGGTGACGGCCACTACTTCCACGCCCATCTCCAGCAGCACGCGCGCACCCGCTGCGGTGTCTTCCTCACCGCTAAAGGCGCGCAGCGCGGCGGCGTTGCAGAACACCACCTGGCTGCGGCGGAGACAGAATTCCACGTCTTCGCGCGGCAGGGCACGCGCGGCTTCCATGTCCACGGCGATCTTCCCGCCGCCAGACTGCACGGCAGCAAGCAACTGCGCAAAGTACGCGGCCGGCTGCGGGATCAGGTACACCATCCGCGCGGCTGACAGCGCTTCGAGCAGTTCTGGGCGCAGGTCGGGGATATTGGGCGTGGTGTTACACACCAGGATCGTGCGCTCGCGCGAGGGGTCGAGCAGGATGATGCAAAAATCGGAGGCCATACCGGGCAGGATATCTGCCCAGCGCGTGTCCACGCCGTGCTGTTGCATGTCACGCAGCACCAGCTCTCCCCCAGCGTCGTCGCCGATCACGCCCGCCCACCCGGTGACAAGCCCCAGGCGCGCGGCGGCGCAGGCAGCATTGGCCACGAGCCCGCCGCCCTGCACGCCGGCGAAATTCGCCAGCAGCTTCTCGTCCGTTTCCGGCATGCGCGGCACTTCCACAATCGTGTCAACCGAAGAGCCGCCGAGGAAGATACAGTCCATCATCACCAATTCCTGTCAGCGCAGCGTGCTGTACAGCACTTCTTTCCAGCGTTTTGCGTCAATCTCCCAACACACGTCCACGTTGGGGGTTTTGTTGGTGACGCCCAGTTCGTCCACCACGGTCGCGCCGCGGGTCAGCTCGCCGGTAGTCTCCACGTCCACGAAATACTTGCCCGTGCGCTTGCACACCTGCGGATCGAGGGCGATGGCCATGGTCACCGGGTCAGGCAGCGACAGGCCAGGGTCGCCCAACCATTCCCGGTTGGTATTGATGGCGGTGAAGTTGCAGTCGATGGTGAAATCCGCGTAGGGCGTGCGCATGGCGCGCACAAATTCCATATCCGGGTCGTCCAGGTTGGCCTCGCCACGGCAGTTTTCCCAGCCCACCATCATCAACGGCATGCCCGAGGCAAACACGATCCGCGCCGCTTCCGGATCAACCCAAATATTGAACTCGGCCGCCGGGCTGGCATTGCCGGTGGTGTTGGCCGCGCCGCCCATCACGTAACAGTACTTCACTTTTTGCGCCAGGTCGGGGGCCTTGGCGAGCGCCAGGGCCACATTGGTCAGCGGCCCGAGCGTGACCAGGGTGATTTCACCCGGGTAAAGGCGTACAGCCTCTACAAGCGCATCCACGCCGTGCTGGCTTTCGAGCGGGCGGCTGGCCTCGGGGTAATTCATGCCGCCCATGCCATCGGAGCCGTGGAAGAAATAGGCGTACGAAGGCTCGCGCATTAACGGGCGGGCGGCGCCGGCGTAGACAGGGGTCTCCTTACCGCACAACTGCACAGTGTAGCGCGCGTTCTTCTCGCCCATCTCTACCGGCACGTTGCCCGAAACGACGGAGATACCCTCCACATGCACTCCCGGCCAGCGCAGCGCCATCAAAATAGCCACGGCGTCGTCCGAGGCGGTATCGGTGTCAATCCACATTCGCTGCATAATGTTCGCTCCTTAAGCCTGTACCAGGCGCTCGCGCATTGTCGCCAGCAGCGCGGGCGAATCGACGTCCACGCACACGGCGATTTCGACTGATTCCGGCCACTGGTGGTGCACGTCCGGCACGGTAAAGCCAGCGCAACGGCCTTCGGTTTCCACGTAGACCGGCACGCGCTGAGTTTTGAACAGGCCCGGCTCGAGCATGAAGCCTACCGCGCTGGGGTCGTGGGTGTGCACGTCGCCGTTCATGCCGTAGATTTTGTGGTGGAACTCTTGATAGCAGGGCAGGATGCGCGCTAGAAAATCCGTGACCGGCGTGCCGGTCTGGAAGATGCCTTCCAGCCAGCTTTTGGTCATTCTAGTCTTCTTGGTCACGTCGAGCCCGACCATGGTCAGCGGCCAGCCGGCGCGGAAGACCATGTTGGCAGCCAGGGGATCGTTGGAGATATTGGCTTCCGCCACCGCACTGACGTTGCCGGTGCAAAACGCGGCCCCGCCCATGATGACCACCTCTTTGACTGTCTGTACGATGCGCGGTTCGAGCCGCAGCGCCAGCGCCAGGTTGGTCAGCGGGCCGACCGCGGCCAGGGTGATCTCGCCGGGGTTGGCCATGATGGTCTCGACGATCATCTGCGCCGCGCTGACCGGCTGCAATTTGCCACGCGGGGCGGGCATGTTGGTGTTGCCCAGCCCGTCCTCGCCATGCACTTCGCGCCCGAAAAATGGCTGTTTGAGGGGCGAGTAGGGCGTGGCCGCGCCTTTGGCCACCGGAATTTCCGGTTTTCCGGCCAGTTCCACCAGGCGCAGCGCATTTTGGGCGGTGTTGTCCACATCGGTGTTACCGAAAACGGTGGTGAAGCCGACGAACTCCAGCTCCGGCGAACGCAGCCCGAAGAGGATGGCAATCGAATCGTCGACGCCGGGGTCACAGTCGAATAATACTTTGCGTGCCATGACTAATCCTGGTCGCGCATGATGCGCGCGATGACCTGGCGCTTGCGCGGCCCGTCAAATTCGAAGAAGAAGATGCTCTGCGAACTGCCCAGCAGCACTTCCCCGCCGCTGACGATCACCGTCTGGCTGCCGCCGACCAGAACAGCCTTGATATGCCCGGCCGCGTCGGTGGGGGTATCGAAGATGTGGTGGAAATCGGCGCGGGTGGGAACCAGGCGGTGAATATCCTCGATCACATCTTGCGCGGTGCGCGGGTCCATGCCCGAATTGATCACCAAACCACCGGTGGTGTGGGGAACATATAGCACACACAGGCCTTCCTGCACGCCGCTGTTACGCACGGCTTCGCGTACCGCATCGGTGATATTGACCAGGCTTTCGCCTTTTTGCGTTTCAATCGAAATTTTTGTCAGCATGGAGTCCCTCGTTAAAATGGAATATCGTTCGGCTGGCTGCGCAGCACGGCAGCCACCTCATCGCGGGTGGGCACATGCGTGCCAGAGCCGAGTTTTTGCACTTTGGCCGCGCCCATGGCGTTGGCAAACCGGGCAATCTGATCCAGCCGCCAGCCGCTCAAAGACGCATAAATAAATGCCGCTGCGAACGAATCGCCGGCCGCGTTGGTGTCACGCACTTCCACCGGGTAACCGGAATGCGCTGTCTCCCCCGCGGGGGTGAGGATAACGCACCCTTGCCCGCCGCGTTTGACGCATACCATCCGCGGGCCATGCGCCAGCAGCGCGCGGGCGGCATCTATCCCACTCTGCCCGCCGGCCACCAGCGGGATTTCTTCTTCGGTAAGCAGGATCACATCCGTTTGCTGGATAATATTGGCTATACGCAGTTCGCTCATCCCGGCGATGTGCGGGCCGGGGTCAAAAAATACCTGCGCGCCGCACGCGCGCGCCGTTTCCAGGCCGCGCAGCGCCGCCCGCGCCAGTCGCTCTTCGTGCAGGCTGTAGCCGCTCAAAAACAAGGCCGCGGACGCACGGATTTCCTGCTCCCAACCGTCCGGGAATTCAATCTCCGGCCCGCTGCCGTACTTGCCCAGGAATACATGCTGCCCGGCTTCGTCCACCAGCACCAGCACGGTCGTGGTGCTGCCCCCGGTCTGCACTACCAGCCCGCGCGTGTCCACCCCTTCGCGCTCCAACGCCGCAGCGGCGGCCGCGCCGAACATGTCGTCGCCGCGCACGCCCAGCAGGGACATTTCCAATCCCAGACGCGCCCCGGCGATGAGAAAATTGCCTGCCCCACCCGGTTCCAGTGCCAGCGCGCTGGCGAGCTGGTGGCGCGCGGCCTCCACTGGCAGCGATGGGATCGATACCACCAGGTCAGCGACAAAGTCACCCACCGTGACCACCCGGCGCGGAACAGACGGTTCAGTCATGGCGCTCCTCGCCGGTCGCGATGCAGCGTTCCAGCGCCGCAAGTGCTTCTACCTGATACTGGCGCGCCGGAGGGTCGAGTCGCTGCTGTTGGAGGAAGCGGAGCGCCTGATGCAATGACGGCAGCGCCGCGCCTCCGCCCCACACCGTTGTCGCCAGCGCGCCAAAGGTGTTGGCCAGCATCCCGCGCGCGCCCAGGCTCAGGCCGGTCAGCCCGCCGTAGATCATCCCCGCGGAAAAGGCGTCGCCCGCGCCGGTGGTGTCGACCACTTCCACGCGCAGGCCCGGAATCCGCGCGCGCTCGCCCCTCTGGATGACCTCGCAGCCGTTCTTGCCCAGCTTGAGGCCAATGGTCTGCACGCCAGCATCCAGCAGAAGGGTGATGCCGCGCTGCATGTCTTGCGTGCCAGTAATGACCTCCACCTCCTGGTCGCCCAGCACGATCAGTTCCAGGCAGCACAGCAGGCGCGGCAGATCGGCGCCCAGCGCGGTGGCCGGCTCGACGCCCAGGTCCAACGTGATGGGCACGCCCAGCCTTTGCGCGATCTCCACCGCTTTCCAGGCGGCTTCGCGCTGCGGCGATTTCAGGAACGAGTAACCCGAAAAATGCAGCGCGCTCAACCCGGCCATGTCTGCTTCGTGGATTTCTTCCGGGCCGAGTAAAACATTGGCCCCTCGGTAGCTGAACATGGTGCGCTCGCCATCGGGCGTGACGGGGATAAAGATCAGGCCGGTGCCGGCACGCGTGTCGCGCGCGACGTGTGCCAGGCCAACGCCCTCGCCGCGCAGCGTGTTGAGCGCGATATCGGCCCAGTCGTCGTCGCCCGTGCGGCTATAGACCTCCGCGCTGATGCCCATGCGCGCCAGCATGATGGCAGTGTTGGCAACCGAGCCGCCGGTGCGCAGCGTATTCTCATACACCAGCGCGTCGCCACCCGGCGGCGGATACACAGGCACGACCATCATAATATCGATATTGATATCGCCCAGCACGGCCACGGTTGCGCTGTTCATGCCGCCCCCGGCTGCGAACCAAGTTCTTGTTCAACAGCGCGCACCGCGGCGACAAAGGCGCGGATGCGCTCCATATCCTTGATCACCATGCTGCCGGGCACGTTGGTGTGCGTGTTCGAGTCGACCCCAAACGGGCGCACGCGGCGGATGCCTTCGGCCACGTTCTCGGCGCTGATCCCGCCTGCCAGGATGACGGGAATGCCGGCCTGCTCGACGATTTGCCGGCTGATGTTCCAGTCGTGGGTCTGGCCGGAGACGCCGATCCCGGCCACGTCGGTGGATTTGGTGTCCAGCAGCAGCAGATCGCTGGCCTGGGCGTAATGCAGCGCCGCGGCGAGCGAGCTTTCATCAGCCACCGCAATGGCCTTCATCAGGCGCACGCCCGGCGGCAGCTTTTGCCGGATTTCCAGCATGGCCGGCAGCGGAACGTCATCCATATCGGTCGAGATGTGGATTATGTGCGGGCGCACCGCGTTCGCCATGCGAACGATCTCATCCACGCTGGTGGACATGGTCAGCGCCACGGCGGTCTTGCCCGGCGGCAGCGCCTGGACGATTTCCCGCGCCTGTTCAAAGGAATTTTCGCCGGGAACCAAACCATAATCGCCGGCCACAAAACCGATAAAGTCTACACCCAGCAGCGCGGCTTCACGCGCCTGCTCGGGGTCCTGAAAGGCATAAATCTGGATAATCAACGCGTCACCTACCCGGGGTAACTGGCGATGCGCTTGCTGGTATCGCGGTGGCTGAGACGCGCCAGCCGCGAAGAAACCTCGCGCTTCACCTGATCTTTGTCAATTGTGAGAAGTTTTCCGCCGCGCAGCAGCACCTTGCCATCACAGATCACGGTGTCCACATCGCGGCTGCTGGACGAGTACACCAGCGTGGTGGCAGCATCGAAGCGCGGGAAACAGCCCATTTCATCCTGGCGGATGAGGGTGATATCGGCCAGCTTGCCGGGAGCGAGATCACCCAGTTGATCATCCATGCGCAGCACCTGTGCGCTGCCGTGGAAGGCGATCTCCAGCACTTCGCCGATGGGCATCACGGTCGAATCGAGCACCGCGCCTTTCTGGGTTAACGGCAGCAGCCGCATCTGCTCCAGAATATCCAGCGTGTTGCTGCTCACCGCGCCATCGGTGGCCAGACCAACCGGGATGCCCAACTCGCGGAAGCGCCGCACCGGCGCAGTGCCCATCCCCAACTTCAGGTAGGTCTTGGGCGCGTGGCAAACGCCGGTCGGCGCGCCGGCCAGGATGGCGAAATCCTCCTCGCGCGGGAAGAGACAGTGCCCCAGAATGGTGGGGACGTCCAGCACGCCGGTTTCGGCCAGCATGCGCACCGGGGTGATGCCGTGCTCCTGCAGGCTCAACTCCACCTGCTCGGCGGTCTCGGAGACGTGAATATGAATGCCCACGCCCAGCTCTTTGGCGCGCTGCGCCGAGAGGCGCAGGAAGCCCGGCGGGCAGGTGTAGGGAGCGTGCGGCCCCAACCAGGTGGTGATGCGCCCATCTGCGCCGCCCTGCCAGCGCTGCACAAACTCGGCGGTGCGCTCCAGCTTTTCCGGCCCCTCGTGGCCAAAAACGGCCCACACCAGGTTGGCGCGCATGCCCGAGTCGGTCACCGCGCGGGCGACCTCGTCCATGTAGAAGTAATGGTCGGCCACGCTGGTGACGCCGGCCTCGATCATTTCGGCCATGCCCAGCAGCGCGCCCCAGTACACGTCCTCGGGGGTCAGGCTGGATTCAAGCGGCCAGATGTAGTCATTAAACCAGGCGTTGACCGATACGTCCTCGGCCAACCCGCGAAACAGTACCATGGGCACGTGCGCGTGCGTATTCATCAGTCCGGGCATGGCTAGCAGCCCGCTGGCGTCTATAACCTCGGCATCGCCGGCCTCAGGGGTTTGCCCGGTTGGCCGCACCGCTTCGATCCGCTGGCCGCGGATGAGGATATCCTGGCCGGCATCAACCACCGGGCGACCGTTTTCCAGCCGCAGCACATCGCAATTGCGCACGATCAAATAGTCCATTGCTTAGGCCCCTTCCTTCTTCTGCGCCAACGCGTACAACCCATCAGCGATGCGGTCAAAATCCATTTCGGGATTGGCCTCTCGCAGCCTTTCCAGTACCCAGGTGGGGAAGGCTTCGATCCCCACCCACGCGCCGGCAATGGCGGCCCCCATCGCGCCGGTCGTGTCCGCGTCGCCAGACAGGCCGGCGGCGTAGGTGGCTACACGCAGCGGGTCACCTTCGCCCATCACCAGCATGCCAAACGCAGCCGGCACCGATTCGGTGATCGCCAGGGTGTTGCCGATCACGTCATAGATCTCCTGCAGCTTTTCACGCTCCGACATCCCGGAACGGGCGATTTCGACCGCCATTCGGATGCGCCGGCTGACCGATGCGCCGATCCAGTGCTCTTCATACTGGCGGCCGAGATCGGCGGCGCGCACGCCGGCTTCGATGATATCATCCAGGCTCGCGCCCGGAACCATGGCCGCGGCGATGGCCCCAGCGATTGCGCCCGCGCCGGAAACAGCCACATCGGTGTGGTGGGTGGGCACGCAGGTCAGGTAGGTGTCGAGCACGGCGCCTTCCACGTCGCCCGGGTGGATCAGTCCGACCGGGGAAATACGCATGGATGCGCCGTTGGTGTCGCCCAGCCGGCCGGTCTGGCGCAGGTCGACGCCGCGCTTCATGGCCTGCACCGCGCGGCGGGTGGAAGGGCCTACGTACGAAGCAGTATCACCGCCGATGCGATCATACCAGTTCATCACCGCGCGCGCGGTGCCTTCAATGCTCACCTTGCCGTCGCGGATGATCTCCTCGGCCAGCGCATAGGCCTGCTCGGTATCGTCGGTCACTTTTGCGGCCGGCAGCCCTGCGTGAACCGGGTGGAAATCCGGCCCGGGCAGAAAGTCGGTGATCCAGCCCTGGTAGTACTCCCATGTGTCGCGCGGGTTGAGCAAAGCTGGCATCGCCCATGCGTCGCCCAATGCCTGGCCGTAAATACCGCCAAGTACTTTATTCTTCATGATGATCAGGCCCCTTTCACTGGAATGCGGTCTCTTGACCGGGTATTCTGTTTTCTTCTTTCGTTCGTTATCAGCCCTGCGCTTTGGATGCGGCGGTTTCGGCCAGGTGTTTCTCCTGGAACCGGCGCGCGCGGGCGTTGACTTCCGCCTGGCGACGGATGTTATAGACCACCAGGGCGATGATCGTGGCAAAGTACGGGATGGTCTGCACCACCTGCGGCGGGATCTTGAGCGAGCCAAGCTGGTTGGAGAGCGCGTCGGCAAAGCCAAAGAATACCGCCGCCAGCAAGGTTCCCAACGGCTTGCGGCCGCCCAGGAAGATGGCCGCCAGGGCAATGAAACCGCGTCCGGCGGTCATATCGCGCTGGAACAGGGTCAGATACGCCATCGACATGTTGATGCCGCCCAAACCGGCCATGATACCGCTGATACCAAAGGCGATAAAGCGGGTGCGCAACACATTGATACCCACCGACGATGCCGCAACCGGATTCTCGCCAACGGCGCGCAGATGGGTGCCAAAACGAGTGCGGTAGAGAAACACCGACACAACAATCGCCAGGAGGAAGGCCGCATAGGTGAGGATGTTATGCCCGCTCAATACGTTGCCGATGAAGGGGATATCCTTAATCAACGGGATGGTGACGTTTGGCACCGCGCCGCTGACCAGCGAAGAGGAGTTGCCCTTATCGCCTGTGAGCACGTAGAGCAGGAAGATCGTGCCGCCGGTGCACATGATGTTGATCGCCACGCCTGCCAAAATGGCATCGGTACGCAGCACCAGGTGGAAGTAGGCCAGGATCATGGCGATCAACAGCCCGGCGACCATGCCCGCCAGCACGCCCAGCCAAACGCTCTTGGTATAGGCGCTCACCAGCACGCCCGCCAGCGCGCCGGAAAGCATCATGCCTTCCAGGGCGATGTTGGTCGCGCCGGCCAGTTCAGAAACCAGGCCACCCAGCGCCGGCAGGATTAGCGGAGTGCTGATGCGGATCACGCTCGCCAGGAACACCGCGCTAAAAATACTGCGAAGTA
>CALDSL010000565.1 GCA_937920255.1 uncultured Anaerolineaceae bacterium
CCTGGACGGCCACCCTACCGGGCGGCGTGGCCGCGGCGGCCGTGACGCTGCAGGCATCTTCAACTGCCATGCCGACTTCCACCGAGTTTGTGCTGCCCACCTTCACGGACACAGCCACGCCCACCAGCACGCCCACCGAAACACCGACGATCACATCTACGCCCACAGTAACGTTTACCCCCACGCGCACGGCGACACCTCGCCCCACGCGCACCAAGGAACCCACCGCCACGCAGGTTCCGCCAACGGAGGCGCCCACACAAGCACCACCAACGGAAGAACCGACCGTGGAACCACCCGCGCCCGAGGCAACGCCTTAAACGCGTGGAACCTTTAAGGAAAAATTTCATTGACGGGAGCGGTGTTTGACGGTATAAACACTCCATCTGGTAAGCAGCCTGCTCCACACAGGGACAACCGTTCACATGTCTGACGAAATAAACCTGGAAGTTTTCCAACATCTGGTAGAACTGGCAGCGTTAGAACTTACTGCTGAGGAAGCGGAATATTTACGCGCGCAGTTGAACCAGCAGCTCCAGGCCATCCACCAGTTGAGCGCCATTCCGCTCGAAGGCGATGTTGCGCCCGCCGCGCACGGCGTGCATTATGATGCTGCCAACAGCCAGGCGCTGCGACAGGATGAATGGCTGCCCTTTGAAGATACCGCCGCCATCATGGGTCAGGTACCCGAGGTTGACGGGGGATACGTCGTGGTACCCGATATTCCGCACACTACTCTGGAATAAGTGCATGGAACTTTGTGATCTTTCCGCCTACGAAATGAGCCGAATGGTCCGCCAGCGAGAGGTTTCCGCTACGGAGATCCTCCATTCCTGCCTCGAGCGCATCGCGCGGGTGGATGGGCGGCCGGGTTCGCTCACCCCGGGAGAGATCACCGAGGAAGACCGCCAGCGGGTGCATGCCTTCCTGAATGTGACTGGGGAGCGCGCGCTGCAGCAGGCGCAAGCCATTGATCAGAAGATCGCGACCGGTGAAGATCCCGGCCCGCTGGCTGGCGTGCCGGTGGCGGTCAAGGACCTGTTCTGCGTCAAAGATACGCTGACCACCGCCGCTTCGCGCATCCTGTCGAATTTCCGCGCGCCGTACACGGCCACGCCCGTAGCGCGCATGGAAGCTGCCGGGGCGGTCACCATCGGCAAGGTGAACCTGGACGAATTCGCGTACGGCTCATCCAATGAATCGTCGGCCTACCAGCCGGCCCCCCGCAATCCGTGGGATACCAGCCGGGTGCCGGGCGGTTCTTCGGGTGGTGGGGCAGCGGCGGTCGCCGCGGGTGAAGCGCCGCTCTCCATCGGAACCGATACCAGCGGTTCCATTCGCCAGCCGGCCGCGTTTTGCGGCGTGGTAGGGTTGAAACCCACCTACGGGCGCGTCTCGCGCTACGGGCTGATCGCGTTTGCATCCTCGATTGACAGCCCGGGCCCGATTGCCCGCGACGTGACCGATACGGCGCTGATGCTGCAAACCATCGCCGGAGTCGACCCAGCCGACGCGACTTCTGCCGCCGTGCCGGTGGACGATTACCTCGCGGCGCTGGAACAGGGCGTCAAGGGCATGCGCATTGGCCTCTCGCCCGATTACTTCCGCATCACGTTCTTTGACCCGGAAACGGGCGAAGCCGACCAGCAGCCGCTGCCGGCGGAAATCGAAATCGCCGTGCGCCGCGCCGCCGAGGTCCTGCGCGGAATGGGCGCGGAAATTATCGAAGACATTCCCATGCCGAACACCGTGTACGGCATTCCCGCTTACTTTGTGGTCAGCCGGGTGGAGGCTGCCTCCAACCTGCACCGTTACGACGGCGTAAAATATGGCGTGCGCACCAGCGAGCCTGTTCACGACCTGCGGCAGATGTACCGCAAGTCGCGCGGGCAGGGGTTTGGGCGGCAGCCCAAGCTGCGTATCCTGATGGGAATGTACGTCAGTGCTGCCCAGTATTCCGAGCAGTACTACAACCGGGCGCTGAAGGTTCGCACCCTCATCCGCCGGGATTTTGACGCGGTCTTTGACCGCACCGGGCAATACCGCCTGGACGCCTTACTCACCCCTACCACCCCGACCACGGCCTTTCCTATGGGCGCGGTGTATGGGAATTCCGTTCTGATGCAGTACGCCGATCAACTCACCGTAGCTGCCAACCACGCGGGCGTACCTGCCGTCTCGGTGCCAGGCGGCCTGGACGAACAGTCCTTGCCGATTGGCATCCAATTCATCGGCTCCGATTACTCGGAGGCGAAAATCTTGCGCATTGGCCGGTCGTATGAATTGGGGACCCAGGACGAACCCTGGCGGGGCATAAAACCGTCCGCCGTGCGCGTGTAACACAAAAAGGTTTTTAGCTTTTCAAGTTTCAAAACAGACAATAAGAGCACAGTGAAGTGGTACCAAACTGGAGGAGCAATCCGTCCATAGCTGGATCATTGTGTTAAAAGCGGCCGGGTACCAGGGGCAGCGTAAGTCGGGTGACCGCTCTATGCAGAAGAAACGTTGGTTGTTGCTCATTGTAGCGATGGTATGGGTGGGATTGATCCAGGCCAGTGAGTGGAGCTTACCGGGCTTCTCTGCGCCGACGCCTGAAAATCGCTGGGCCTACACCGAAGCCACCCTCGACCCCACGCTGATGGCAGACCAGCAGCCCGAGCCGGCCAAGACGGCGACGCCCAAACCGACCAACACCGACCTGCCGCCCACGCTGACCCCACCCCCGCAGATGATGTATGAGTACGACGCGCCGGAAGAGGTGCTGCTGCGAGCGGAACAAAGACTGCGCATCGAGCACGACATCCCGTCGCCAACCCAGGCGTACCCGCCGATTGTAACCGAACTTTACCAACTGATTAATGAAGAACGAGCAAAGCTGGGCATTCCTCCGCTGGAATTCTCACCAGTGCTCGCACGCGTCGCGCAGGAACACAGCGACGAGATGGCAAAACACGATTTTTTTGGCCATAACAGCCTGAATGGGCTGACGTTTGTGAACCGCATTCGGAACGCCGGTTACAACTTCACCGCGGCATCCGAAAACCTGTTTGCTGGGAACGGCCCGTACGATGACGCATCGTACGTGATCAACACCTGGCTGCGGAGCACATCACACCGTGAAAATATGCTCAACCCAATCTATACCGAGGTGGGCATCGGATACCAGGTAAACCCTGCATCCACATACGGAGCATACTTCACGGCTGACTTTGGCACACCATAACAACCACTTTTTACCGGAGATCCATAAGGAGGCCCAAGACGGGTCCGCAATGAGGTTTGGTTTGGGGACGAACCTCCACCCCGCCGGATAGAAACAAGAAACACCTATACCGGCGTTTGAAAGGAACAATCATGCACAACAAAACCCCTCTGATCCGCTGGATCATATGTTTCCTGATGATTGCCGCGGCAACCAGCCTGGCGATCCAACCCCTGGCTTTGAGCAATTTGACGTCAAACGGCACGATCGCACCCGCGAGCGTCGCTCAGGTATTGCCGCCGAAAGTGGACGCCTCGTTGGAAGAGGCGCCCAATCAGGCCTCGTATGAATCCACTGCGCTGAAACTCATCAACGCCGAGCGCACCAAGCGCGGTCTAAAGAAACTGAGCTTGAGCACCAAGCTGCGCACGGCCGCGCGCCGTCACAGCAAGGATATGGCCAAGAATGATTTCTTCAGCCATACAGGATCGAATGGTTCCAGCATGACGGACCGCATCACAAAGGCCGGTTTCAAGTACGCTGCCGCCGGTGAATGCCTGTACGCCGGAAATGGAAGTTTGAAAACACCCAAGGCAGCCGTGCAGGCATGGCTGAACAGCCCCGGGCACGCGGCGATTATGCTCAGCCCGAATTACACACATGTGGGCATCGGCTATGTCTATGATAAAAACAGCCCCTACGGTGGGTATTACACCGCAGATTTTGGCAAGCCATTGAAGAAGTAAGTACGCGATATCAGCTCACCTCGGTAAACGATAAAACCGGCAAGGAAAACCTCCTTGCCGGTTTTTGGTTCAATTGTAGGGTAAAATAAGCTTTGACCGCGCCGCGGATTTCTCGATTGGAGCCTCCGTATGACACAATACGAAGCCGTCATCGGCCTGGAAACCCACATCCAGCTCAACACCAGCACCAAGATATTCTGCTCCTGTAAAGCCGATTCCTGGGGTGACCCGCCAAACACCAATATCTGCCCGGTATGCACCGGTTTGCCCGGCGTGCTGCCGGTGCTCAACCGCGCCGTGGTAGAAAAAGCCGTTACGCTGGCCGCCGCGATGCATGCCGAGATCCGCCCGCGCTCGTTCTTTGACCGCAAAAACTATTTCTACCCCGACCTGCCCAAAGGCTACCAGATTTCACAGTACGACCTGTCGGTGGGCAAAGGCGGGTATATGGACGTGCCCATGCCATCCGGCGGACCGGATGGCGGCGCGTATGTGCGCCGGGTGGGCATCACCAAGCTGCACATGGAAGAAGACGCCGGGAAAACCAAGACCGAGCACGGCCGCCGCTTGATCGACTTCAACCGCTGCGGCGTGCCGCTGATCGAAATGGTGACCGATCCTGACCTGCGCAGCGCCGACGAGGCCGCGCAATATCTCATCCGCCTGCGCCAGCTCCTGCGCTGGCTCGGCATTTCCGAGGCGGATATGGAAAAGGCGCACCTGCGCTGCGACGCCAATGTTTCCATCCGGCCGGTAGGCGCCACCTATCTCAACCCCAAGACGGAAATCAAGAACGTCAACTCGATCGACGCGGTGCGCGAATCAATCGAAACCGAGATCCAGCGCCAGATCCGCGAAGTGGAAGCAGGTCACCGCATCGAAGCCTGGACTCTGGAATGGGATGAGGACACCGGCAAGCTGAAGAAAATGCGCTCGAAGGAAACCGAGGCCGATTACCGCTACTTCCGCGAGCCGGATTTGCTGCCGGCCGTGCTGAACGAGGAATGGAAGCAGTCGATCCTGGCGCTGGTACCTGAGCTGCCGCTCGAACGCCGCCAGCGCTTTATGCAGCAGTACGCACTGCCCGAGTACGACGCCGATATTCTCACCGGTGAGCGAAGCCTGTCGGATTACTTTGAACAGGCCGTGCTGGCTTACGGCGGCGACCCCAAGCGCGTGTCGAACTGGATGATGAACGACGTGCTGCGCATGATCAACGACCGCGGCCTGTCCGCCGGGCAGATGAAGCTCACGCCGGCCTACCTGGCCGAAATTCTCAAGCTGGTGGACGCCGGCACGGTCAATACTTCCACCGGAAAGGCGCTGCTGCAAAAGGTGGAAGACAGCGGCACAGCTCCCACCCGCATCGTCGAGGCCGAAGGGCTGGCGCAGGTGAGCGATGACAGCGCCATCCGCGCCGTGGTGGCCGAGGTGCTGGCCGAGAACACCAAAGAAGTGGAAGCCTATAAGGGCGGCAAAGTGACCCTGATGGGCTGGTTCACCGGCCAGGTGATGCGCAAAATGCGCGGAAAAGCCGACCCCAACCTGGCGCGCAAGATTTTGGAGGAGATGCTGGGCTGAGCTGCACCGGGGAAACCCATCTGCGCCCCGCCGCGCGCGCTGACGCATGGAAGATCCGCCGCCTGATCTGGCGCGTGGGGATCAACCCCACCGGGCTGGACTGGCGGCGGTTTATGATTGTCGCCAGCGAGGATGGGCGGCTGCTGGCCTGTGCGCAGATCAAGCCCCACGGCGACAGCACGCGCGAACTGGCCTCGCTGGCGGTCATCCCGGAATGCCGCGGACAGGGGCTGGCGCGGCGGCTGGTGGAGCAGGCGCTGGCGCACAACGCTCCGCCGCTGTACCTGACCTGCGCGAGCCGTCTGCAACCGCTGTATGAACGCTTTGGTTTCCGGCGGCTGCGGCAGGACGAAATGCCCCCCGATCTGGGGCGGCTGTCGCGCATGGTCAACGGGCCGGCGCGGCTGCTGCGCCGTGCGGACCCGATGCTGGTGATGCGCTGGGACGGCTAGGCCGAGAGCCTCCGCCAGGATTCGCACATGCGCTCGTAGGTATCTTCCAGATTTTCGGGCAGCACGCGCGTGTTGCCCACGCTGGTCATAAAATTGCTGTCGCCGGGCCAGCGCGGCAGCACGTGCAGGTGCACGTGCGCGGCGATGCCCGCGCCGGCCACCGCGCCGATGTTGGCGCCCAGATTAAAACCCTCGGGCTGGTACACATCGCGCAGCACGCGCGTGGCGCGGGTGGCCAGCTCAAAAATTTCGGAGCGTGTATCCGCGTTGAGCACTTCAAACGTCGGCTGGTGGGTGTAGGGCACCACCAGTACGTGGCCGGTGGTATAGGGATAGCGGTTTAAAATAACAAACGAGAACAAGCCTTTATGGACAACCAGATTTTCGGCGCACGCTTCCTCGCGACCCGCCTTGCAGAAGATGCAGTAGGTCGGTTTGGTGTGCTGAAGTATATATTTCATCCTCCAGGGGGACCAGACGTGTTTCATTCGATCACCAGTGGTATAGAGTAGCTTAGATTGTAGCAGATTTGAAAACCCAAAAACGCAATTTACCTGCGCGGTTAAGAAATTTGTTGACACACTTTCCGATCTAGAGTATCCTGATGGGCATGTTCCAATCCTCGTTGTTTCAGCCCGTATCGATCAGCGTCAGCGACCTGACGCGCTACCTGCGCACGCTGCTGGAGAACGATTCTGTGCTGCAGGACGTATGGGTGCTGGGAGAAATCTCGAACCTTTCGCGGCCCACTTCCGGGCATATCTACTTCACCCTCAAAGATTCGACCTCGGCGCTGCGCTGCGTGATCTGGAAATCCTCAGCGGCGCGGCTGCGCCTTCCGCTGCAAAACGGCATGGCGGTGGAAGCCCACGGGCAGATCAGTGTGTACGAGCGCGACGGGCAGTACCAGCTCTACGTGGACTCAATGCGCCCGGCCGGCGAGGGGTTTCTGTACCAGGAATTTTTGCGGCTGAAGGCGCGGCTGGAAGCCGAGGGCCTGTTCGACCCGGAACGCAAACGCCCGGTGCCCGAGCGGCCCAGGCGAATCGGCATCGTCACCTCGCCCACCGGCGCGGCGCTGCAGGATATGCTCAATACGCTGCGCCGGCGCTACCCGCTGGCGGAAGTGTGCGTGGCCCCGGCCGCGGTGCAGGGCGACGAAGCCCCGGCCGCACTGGTGGCGGCGCTGAAAGCCGTCTGCGCCCAGTTCCAGCCAGACGTGATCCTGCTGGCGCGCGGCGGCGGCTCGCTGGAAGACTTGTGGGCCTTCAACGACGAATGGGTAGTGCGCGCGGTGGCGTCCTCGCCCGTGCCGGTCATCTGCGGCGTGGGGCATGAAACCGACGTGACCCTGTGCGATTTCGCCGCCGACCTGCGCGCCCCCACCCCCACCGGCGCGGCCGAAATGTGCTCGTGCGAGATCGGCGAGGTGGCGGCCGAACTGAACGATCTGGCCATCCGGCTGGAAAACGCGTTCCAGTACCGCGTGGATATTTTGCGGCGCGATTTGAACGACATCGCCACCCAACTGGCGTACACATCGCCCCTGCGGCGGGTGCAGAACGACCGCCAGCGGGTGGATATGCTCGCGATGCGCACCCAGCAGCGGATGCGCCACAAACTGGAACTGTCGCGCCTGCGCTCGGATGGAATTCGCAACCGGTTGGAAGCGCTCAACCCGCTGGCCGTGCTGGGACGCGGCTACGCCGTGGTGCGCGCCAGCGGCGGTATCGTGCGCAGCGCCGGCCAGGTGCAGCCCGGCCAGGCGCTGGAGATCCGCGTGGCGCGCGGCAGCATCGACGCCGAAGTCACCGGTACACAACCCGAAGAGTAGCCCTGCTCGACCCAGGAGAACCCACTATGATGCCGATTTCCACCACTCCGATCACGGATTTGACCTACGAACAGGCGTTTGCCGAGCTGGAGACGATTGTCGGCGCGCTGGAAGCCAACCAGATTTCACTGGAAGAATCGCTGGCGCTGTTCGAGCGCGGGCAGGCACTCTCGCAGTTCTGCGCCGAGCAACTCGACCGCGCCGAGCTGCGCGTGACCCAACTGACCAGCGCCCGCCCGGATATGCTGGATTGAAACCCACCGAGCGGGCATGATCGAGCAACTGCTCCGCAACGATATTCTGATCGCCGGCCTGAGCGCGTGGGCGCTGGCGCAGGTGCTCAAGGTGCCGGTGTATTACCTGCTCACGCGCAGCCTGAGCCTGGGCCCGATGTTCAGTTCGGGCGGCATGCCGTCCTCGCACTCGGCGCTGATGACCGCCACGACCACCGCCATCGGCCTGTACAGCGGCTTTGACACCCCGGCTTTCGCCCTGGCGGTGGCAATCACCATGGTGGTCACCTACGACGCGGCCGGCGTGCGCCGCCAGGCCGGTTTCCACGCCGAAAAGATCAACCTGATGATCAGCGAACTGCTGAGCGGGCATCCCATTTCCGAGGAACGCCTGAAGGAAGTGCTCGGCCACACTCCCCGGCAGGTGTACGTGGGGTCGATGCTGGGCGTGGTGGTGGCGCTGCTGTTGTGGTGGTTATAGGTTGGCCGCGTTCTGTGGTGGGTTACACAAATAGATCCAACCCGTAGACCCAAATGTAGGGGTGAAGCATTCGGACGGGCCAATATGTATCGAAAAGATGACCGCCCTCCGAATGCTTCACCCGGGGATGGCTCGGAAACATTTTTTGCGGAAGAAACGGTCCAGGGCTGTGGGGGTGGGCTTCGCCCCTACATACAAGGGTGAAATCGTTGGAGTCAATGCCCTGTGGGTCCGCCCCTACGAATAAGCATCGGCTATTTTTTAATCAGTTAAAACCCAAGTTCCTTCATAATCTGCGATTCCCCTCGCTTGTCCTCGATTCCCAGCAGTTCCTGCCAGAAACGATTATCATATCTCCGCGTGCGCACGGGGATGGCCATGGGCACGCCCCAACCCAGGAGCAGGACTTCTTCTTTGGGCTGCAGGCGCGCAAGCATTCCACGCAGGGCATCGCGCCCAGCCAGGCCGGAGAGCACGGCGGAAATGTCGGCGTCGTCGCCCAGCCAGCCGGAGATGCGCGTGCCAAGCTGCGACATGACCTCGTCGTAGATCTGCGAGGGGCGCTGGTCGATGATCAGCAGGGTGACGTAGTACTTGCGCATTTCGCGCGCGATAGTGCTGAAGCTGGTCTGCGAGGCCATCTCGCGGTTGAGCAGCTTGTGCGCCTCTTCCACGGCGATGATCAGCGGCCGCGGTTCCTGCTTGCCGGTGGAGCGGAAGTTGTTGGTCTGTTCCTCCCAGTGGCGGCGGATGTGGCGCGTGAGCAGGTTGGTCACCAGCAGGTAGTCCAGGTCGCGCTCGTACTCGCCAAAGGAGAGCGTCACGTGCTGGCCGTTCTCCAGCGAGCGGATGATCTCGCCCAGCGCATCGGCGGCCGGCTTTTCGTTGATGTAAGGCAGCTCGAACACGCGGCTCATCTTGCCGTGCAGCCCCTCGGCGGCCATCACGTTGACGCCCATCGAATTGGCCCAGGCGGCGACGCTGTCCGGCGCGGGGATTTTCTTGCCGTCATCGGTCTCGATCACCGCCCCGTTGCGCATGGCCTTGAATTCCTGGAACCATCTGGCGCGGCCGAAGCTCTGCACCAGCGCGTCGAGGGTGGTGGGTGTGGTTTCCTTGAGGTTCAACTCGCGGCTCAACAGCTCGATATCCTCGGGCTGAATGTCGCTCATGCCCAGTTCCAGGTCAAAATCGGGACGCTGTCCGCGGATCATGCTGCCCCGCCCCAACCCGACCATGCGCACGCGACTGCCGAATTTGGATTTCAGCCCCACCACCTTCTCGTTGGTGTCCGAGGCGGTGTCGTCCAGGCCGTACTCGTTGTGCATGTCGAAGATCAGCACCGAGGCCTGGTTGGATTGGATCAACCCGGCCAGGATGATGCGCGTGAGGAAGGACTTGCCCGTGCCGGTGGCGCCAAAAATGCCTGAGGAGCGCTGGACGAACTTTTCCAGGTTGAGGCACACCGGGTGCCCCTGCTCGCGGGTGGTGCCAATCTTGAAATTGACTTTATTTTCCTCACCAAAGATCGCGGCCACGTCTTCGGCGCGCGCCAGGCGCACGCGCGCGTGGTGTGGCGGCACGGTTTTGACCGGGATGGGCTTGCCCCCGGCCGGGTGGGTGCGCGCCCAGGCTTCGTAAGCCGGGTCGCCCAGATCCGGGCCGGTTTCGATCATCAATGAGGACAGCACCTCCAGGTTGGTGTACAGCGTCTGCCCGTGCAGCAGGCCGGCCAGCCCTGACGGCAGGCGGTTTTCGCTCTGCTCGTCGGCAAAGCGCGGGTCGGTGGAGCCCAGTTCCAGGTCGGTGATCAGGCCGTAGAACTGCCAGTTGCCGCTCTCGATGACCACAAAACCGCCTTCCTGCACATCCTGCGCCGGCACGGTGAGGCGCACGCGCAGGGTATCTTTCAGGTTGCCACCGACGACATAACCGATGTACGGGTCGACTTCGAAGTTGTGAATGGTGTTCATGTGCCCCCTCCGGCTCAGTATTCGAGGTCTGCGTCGCCCAGCGCGCCGAGAACGGACATCAGCGTGGGGTAATCGTCGCGCAGCAGGGTGATCAGTTCCTGGGTGGCCTGCGAGATCCAGCCCGGGTTGCCGCTGGCGCGCTGCGCGCGCTGTGCTGCCTGCAGGTGCGCCGCCAGCAGCTCGCCCACCGGCAGATCGGCGGCGCGCAGCACGTGGCGGAAGTAGCCAAAGCGCCCGGCCGAGCTAAAACGGCAGGTTTCTTCATCCGAGCAGATGTAAATCGCGTCCAGCGACAGCGGCGGGCGCGGCGGCAGCAAATGGAAGATGCGGTTGCCCTGCTGGTACCCGATCAGCAGCACGCTCATCTCAATTGGCACGTTGCGGTTCTGGCGGTTGTCCATGATCACGTCGTCGGGCACGCCGTCGGCGGTGATGAGCTGGCGCACCAGACCGTCATCGTCGATGTGAATATCGTGGATCAGGCCAAAGACCTGGTAGCCGGGTTGGAGCGGGATGCTGACCATGCAGCCAAACGACGGCACGTCGATCTGGCTGACGCGGCAGCCGATGACGCACCCGGCGGTGCTGGCGCGCAGCAGCCGCCCAATTTCTACCTGGCGCGGTTCGTGGTGGAGTGTATTCATCTCAGCGGTACCTCGTGCGCGGCTCAGAATCTTTGTGGAATTGTTTTTCGGAAGTCGTGCTCACGCTGGCGCCCTGGCGGCGCAACTCGAGCATGATCATGTTTTCCAGTTGTTTTTTCTCTTCCAGGCTGACCACGGCCACCTCGTGGGCGCGGTGCAGCGCATAGGGGTAGGGCTGGCTGCCCAGGTGGCGGCACTGGTTCACCAGCGCGTGATGCAGCAGGTCGATCAGGCTGGAATCATAAGTCACCCAGGCGGGCACTTCCACGCGCGCCAGCACCGGGTGGCCGGTCTGCGATACGTTGATGTAGAAGAAGTGCACCGCCAGAGAGCCGTCGAAGGGCGTGTTGGGCTTGCTCTGAATGGCAAACAGCGCCGAGCGCTCGCCGGGAGCCAGCAGCGGGGGGATATCGCGAAAGCCGCTGAACAGGAGCATATCGGTCAGCCCGGCAAGCTGGCGCATGCGCTCATTGCCCGCCAGTTTGATGTCTTCCAGCAGCAGCAGTTCGAGCATGCGCACCGTCAGGTCGGAGCGCGGCTTGGAGACGTACCCGGCAGTTACGGCATGCTGCCCGGCCAGGTCGTTGAGCACATTTTTGTACTTCTCGATCTCGCGGTCGAACTCTTTGGAGCTCTTCGACTCGCCATAGATTTCGAGCTGGCCGTCCGTGAGGGTGACCACCGGGAGCTGTTCCTGGCGCGCCAGTTCGGCCAGCGTGCCGCGCTCGGCCACGTCGCGCTTCAGCGCCACCACTTCCTCGGTCAGTAGATAACCGTTCTCGGTGTACAGCATTTCATCGAATAAGAGCTGGCTGTAAATAAATTCGCGCGGCGCAAACGGCTGGCCGGGTAAAAACCGCACCGCGCCCACATTAATCACCCCAAATTCCACCGCGTCATGATGGCTGGGCACTACCTGCGAGCCATCCGCGGCCAGCAGCACATACTTGCAGTCCAGCGGCGGCGCGGCGAGCTGCGCGGTCAGCGCCTCGCCGGCGGGCAAGGCGCAGCGCAGATTCTTGTGCACCGCGGCGGCCTGCGCCACGCGCTGCTCAACGGCTTCCAGTTCCACGGCGTGGCTGTACAACACCTCACGCGCTTTGCGCAAGCGCGCCAGCAAATCGCGCTCGCGGATCTCTGACCGCCGACCCATGTCGCGGATTTGGGCCTGGATGGATTGAAAATCGACTGGCATCACCCCTCCGCTTGTGCATTATCGAACATTTGAACGAACCTGAAACCATTATAACGGATTCAGATGCATTCGTATCTTAAATATACAATCACGGCGCGATATTTAAGCTGGGCGGCGAAGATACGGTAAAGTTGTCAAACTCCAGCGAGAGCTGGTCTCCAGCGCGGGGAACGTCGGCGGCCAGCCCAAAGCTGCCCGAGAGCAGGCTCTCTTCCTGGTGCATCTCGGGGGTAATTACCCCCACCCGGTAGCCGTTGACAAAAAAGGCGGCGGCCTTCTCGGTGACCTGGATGGTGAGTACATTGACCGCCCCGGGCACCACTGGCGCGTCGCTCAGGCGGATCTCGCCTGGGTAGGCCCACCCCCCGCCAGAGCGCGCCACCACGATCGCCCGGCCGGTCTCATCCACCAGAAACTGCCAGTAGCGCTCGGGTTCCTGGTAGTGGAAACACAGGCCGAAAAGGGTATCCTGCGGGCCGCTGACCAGCCGCGCCTCGGCCGAAAGCTGGTAGCCGCTGGACATCACCCCGGGTTGGAAGTCGACCAGGTAGGACTGCTGGTTGAGCGGTTGGCGCGCTTCCAGATCCCAGACGTACTTCCCGCCAGTCACCTGCTTGGTGACGCGCACCGCGGCATCGTCGACTGTGCCTGTGATCCAGTTTTCGGCCTGATCGAAGGTGTAGGTTTTGAGAATCTCGCCCGGGTTGTTCTGGGGGTTTTCGAGCGGATACTGCCCGGCCCATTCTGCCGGCGGCTGCGGCGCGGCGCTGGTGGCGGCCGGCGAGCCGGTTTGGTCCGGGTCGCTGGAAAAGAAGTAAATCGCCCCGCCTACCGCGCCAGCGATGCAGACGATCACCATGACCAAAATCATCACCGCCGCCACCGACAGCACCGGGCTGGTGCGGTTTACCTGGGGCAGGGCCTCTTCGGCGTATTCGTCTGCGTAGGCTTCTTCTGCGTATTCTTCGGTACCTTCGTATGGATATTCGTATCCGGCTTCTTCAGGGTACTCTTCCCCACCCTCCTCCGGATAATCATACTGGCTATCGTCATCATTCATCATTGCTCTGCCTCAGGTCACCAACAAGAATGTCAATTCGGATTTTCCACTTTTCGCGTTATACTATAGGCATAAAGCGCAGGGGCATGTCTTTCATTATACCAATCTGACACCCCACAAATCAAAACACCGCAAAATCGAGGTGCACAATGAGCGAACAAGAAGTCGAAGTCAAATTCTATATTCAAAAACTGCCCTTGTTCGAACAGCATATACGCTCCATCGGCGCGGAACTGGTATCCGCGCGCGTGCACGAGATTAACCGGCGCTACGACTCGCCGGACGGGATGCTCACCCGCGCGCACCGCGTGCTGCGGCTGCGCATGGACCAGCGCGCCATGCTGACCTACAAAGGCCCGGCCGAGCCCGGCCACCCGGTGAGCGTGCGCCAGGAAATCGAGATCGAGGTCAGCAGTTTTTCAGCCGCCGAGCACCTGCTGGAGGCGCTTGGGTACCAGTTGGTGATCATGTATGAGAAGTACCGCACCACCTACCAGTTGGATGATGTGCGCATTACCCTGGACGAAATGCCGTACGGCAATTTCTCCGAGCTCGAAGGCCCAAACGCAGAGAGCATCCAGGCCGTAGCCGAAAAAGTGGGGCTGGACTGGGACGCGCGCCTGGTCGATAGCTACCTGTCGATGTTCACTCGCCTGCGCGCCGACAAGAAGATGTCCGTGCGCCACCTGAGCTTTGACGAATTCAAGGGCGTTATCATCACCGCGGATGACCTGGGAGTGCGCCCGGCCGAATTCCACGGCTCGCCGCAGTAACAGGCTGCGTATAACTGGCAGCAAAAAAATTGAATCGCGAAGACGCAAAGCCGCGAAGAAAATCTTAAAAATATTTCTTCGCGGCTTTGCGTCTTCGCGATTCAAATGCTCTAGCGGTAGTGTGCTGGGGTACAGCGAGCCAGATCGATTATTCCACCTTCTTCCCCGTGGACGCGGCATATACTACAAAAGTGTTTTCGCCGTCCAGCTTGAGGGCCTGGTTGAGCAAATCGTCGTCAAAATAGGCGATGGCGCACACACCTGCGCCGATCACCTCGGCGGCCAGGTACAGGTTCTGGCACACGTGGCCGGCGTCCAGGAACAGATAGCGGTAGCCGCGCTCCACATAGCGCCAGGTCATGCGTTCCAGCACCGCCGTCCAGAAGAACGCCACCGCGCTGTTGCCCACCATGCTCTGATCGCAAGCTTCGGTCAGCCGCGCGTTGATGTCATCCGAGAGGTCGACGGCCAGCAGCGCGTGCTCCAGGGCGATATAGCGGTACAACCCCGGCGCCACGCCTTCCACGCGATTGACCAGCAGATACGTCTCGAAGGCATGGCGCGCGCCGGCGGAGGGCACGGTGCGCAGCGTCACCGGCCGGTCAGTGACGGCTTTGACGCCCTGGGTGCACCACAACAGGAAAGACAATTCCGCCAGGGTGTAGGGGTCTGTGCGGTAGCGGCGGTGGCTGGCGCGTTCCTCAATCGCGGCGCGCACGTCCAACGCCGGGAAAGCCAGGGTCTGCGGCACGGGCAGGTCAAGCAAGGGGGCATCCACCGGGTAGGGCAGTTCCAGCGGCGGCTGGGGCTGCTTCAACTGCTGCGGTGATTTGGAGATCATCCGGATGTGCGTTTCGCGCAAAAATTGGCTGCCAATGTCATTCATGATTGCTCCTTGACCCTTGTGTGTTCTGATCTGTCAGGTGGGTGGTCTGAGTTAAGTATAGCCAGAATTCCCTCAATCACATGCCTGAGGGAGGCGCAGGTTGCCACCACTTACCCGCGATGCAGTGGCCATAGGTTGGGTAGCTCGCAGAGCACCCCACAGGGCTGTGCCAGCTATCAAAACGTTGGGTTTCGCGGCACGTCTGGGTTGGGTTTGGGTTGTATGCTCATCCGAACCGGTTCATTCCGCCGCTCAACCCAACCTACGAACTTACCCGCCGCGCAAACGCCGGCGCAGTGTACGCGCCACGGCCGAGAGCTCCGGTACGCGCAGGGCTGCCAGGGCGCCCAGGTAGACCAGCACGCCGGCCAGCACGCCGCCCCCGGCGGTCAGCAGATCAGAGCGTGGGGTGGCCCACCCGGCCCATGCGTAAACGGCTGCGCCCATCAGGGCGGCGGCCAGCAGGCCGGCCAGCAGCCCGGCCAACAGGCGCGAGCCATCCAGCCCCGAAAGGCGGCGGCGAACCAGCACCAGCAGCGCCACGGCCTCCAGGCTGGTGGCCAGGGCATTGGCCGCCGCCAGCCCGCCGTGCGGCATCCAGCCAGCGGCGGCGAACAGGCGCGCGAACCACAGGCTGAAGATGATGTTGAGGGTCATGGCCACCACGCCCACCCCCACCGGGGTGCGCGTATCATGCAGAGCATAAAACGCGCGGCTGATAATTTCCACCAGGCTGTGCCCTACCAGCCCCAGGGCGTACCACAGGAGCGCCCAGGCCACCATCTCGGTCGAGCGCGCGGTGAACTCGCCCTGCTCGTACAGCAGCCGGATGAGCGGGGTGCGCAGCAGGATCAGCCCCACCGCGGCCGGCAGCGACAGCAGCAGCACCAGGCGCAGCGCGGTGGCCAGCGAGGTGCGCATTTCGTCCAGCTGGCCGCGCGCCACCTGCGCCGAAAAGGTCGGCATGGCGGCAATCGCAATCGACTGGGCGATGGCCATTTGCGGCATGAGCATCCAGGTAAAGGCCAGCACAATGGCTGAATTGCTGCCTTCGGGTAGGCTGAGCGCGATGATGGTATTGACGATGAAGTTCAACTGCACGATGGCCACGCCCAGGATGCGCGGCCCAATCAGCCGCGCCACTTCACGCACGGCGGGCAGGCGCAGCCCGAAGCTGGGGAAATAGCGCCCGCGCAGGCGCAACAGGTTGGGCGACTGCACCAGCAGGTGCAGCAGCGAACCGGCCAGCGCGCCGTAGGCCAGGCGGTCGATGCCCCAGGCATCCGGCAGCGCCACAATACCCAGGATGATGCCCAGGTTGTACATCACCGGGGCGATGGCGGGTACGAGAAAGATCTGGTGCGCGTTGAGGATGCCCATCACCAGCCCGCTCAGGCCAAAAATGACCACGGTGGGCATCAACAGGCGCAGCAGGTGCACCGTCAGCGCTTCCTGGCCGGGGGCGGCATCCGGCGCGAGCACGAACAAGCCATAGCGCACCACCTGCGGGGCGAACACCGCCGCCAGCAGGCCGGCCAGGCTGAGCACCACCAGCAGCAGGTTGGCGATCCCCGATGCCAGCCGCCACGCGCCTTCGCGCTCGCCACGGGTGATCAGCGCGGTGAAGGTGGGGATGAAAGCCGAGCCCAACGCGCCCCCTGCCATGAGGTTGAAGAGCAGCTCGGCCACGCGGTTGGCGGCGTTGAACGAATCCAGATCGGCGCTGGTGCCAAATGCGCGGTACACCAAAATCCCGCGCAGCAGGCCCACCAGGTTGCTTAGAATAAACGCAGCCATCACGGTGGTCGCCGCGCGAGCGATCTGCCGGTTGGCCGCCGCCGCCGATTGTGAATTGCTGGACATGCGCTCCATTATACTCGCGAAGTAA
>CALDSL010000566.1 GCA_937920255.1 uncultured Anaerolineaceae bacterium
CCACCACCTGGAGCGGCGGCACGCCGGTCTTCTGCGGGTCGGTTTCTTCCAGGTCGGGCAGCAAGCCTTCGCCGCGCATGTTGACCGCAAAACGGTACTCTTTCACGTGGCGGATTTCCACGTCGACGCCCGGGATCTGGATCGCCTTCAGGCGTTCCACGATTGGCATGGCTTCTTCGGAAGAAATACGCCCCGCGCGCCGGTCGCTGATGTTGCCCTGCGCGTCGATGGTGCAGAAATTGCCGCGCGCGGCGACTTCGCCCTTACGCACCAGCATCCCCACCCCAAATGCTTCCAGCACGCCGCGGCCGACTTCGACTGCCACCGGGTCGTAGCCAAAGAGGCCGAAATGCGCCGGCCCCGAGCCGGGAGTGATGCCGTAACCAATCGGCAGGTGCTCGCCGAGCATGCCTTCAGCGGCCAGCCGGTCCATGTTGGGGGTGCTGGCGGTTTCCAGTTCGGTCTTGCCGCCCAGATCCAGCGGCAGCCCGCCCAGGCCGTCCATCACCAGCATGACGATTTTTGATTTATTTGGTTCTACGAGCGACTTCAAATTTTGAAAAGGCATGTTCTCATCTCACTTTCCCAGTCTATATACACCTGTAGCGCAAGAGGACATCTTGCGCTACAGTAATGCACGGTTGCGAAAACGAACCCAACGTCAACGTACAGCGACCGGGTTGTCCTTATCCGCGGACGGATCGAAGATATGGAAGTTATCCATATTGAAGAGGACCTGGACTTGATCTCCCATCTGAAACCGGGTGCGGGGGTCAACCCGAGCGACATAATTGTTCTTGCCGCTCACCAGGTAGAGGAAGATTTCGTTACCCATCAGTTCGGTCACATCGACTTTGGTGTCAACCGGGGCCGCGTGGATACCAGACGGCACAAAAGCGGGATTGTGGATGTCCTCCGGACGGATGCCGAAAATAACGTCTTTATCGGCAAGATGCATATACGTGCTCACCCGGTCTTCCGGAATTTTGACGGTGAAATCACCTGTGTCAACGAACAGGTTTCCGCCATCCTTGCGGAGTTTGGCCGGGAAGAAGTTCATGGCGGGCGATCCAATAAAGCCGGCAACGAACATACTGGCAGGGCGGTCGTACAAATTCTGCGGCGTGTCGAGCTGCTGCAGAATGCCCTTGTTCATCACGGCGATACGGCTGGCCATCGTCATGGCTTCCATCTGATCATGGGTCACGTAGATGAAGGTGGTCTGAAGACGCTGGTGCAGTTTGCTGATCTCGGCGCGTGTCTGAACGCGAAGCTTGGCATCCAGGTTCGACAGCGGTTCGTCGAACAGGAACACTTTCGGTTCGCGCACGATGGCGCGGCCCAGGGCAACACGCTGGCGCTGGCCGCCGGACAGTTCGCGCGGCTTGCGCTTGAGCAGTTGCTCGATACCAAGGATCCCCGCAGCTTCTTCCACACGGCGCTTGATTTCGGCTTTCGGCACCTTGCGAAGCTTAAGACCGAAGGCCATGTTATCAAACACGGTCATGTGCGGGTAGAGCGCGTAGGACTGGAATACCATGGCGATGTCGCGGTCTTTGGGGGCCACGTCATTCACCACCTGGTCCCCAATTAAAACACGCCCGCCAGTGATTTCCTCCAACCCTGCCAGACAGCGCAGAGCAGTGGTCTTGCCACAGCCGGACGGTCCTACGAGAACCAAAAATTCCTTGTCCCTCACCTGGATATTCAAATCGTTTAATGCAACAAAATCACCAAACCTCTTCTCTACATGATCATATGTTACGCTTGCCATTGCTTCCTCCTTCCTGGAACGAATATAGTGAAATTATTATAAGCCCGAGGTTGGAGAATTGCAATTGAAAAATGATCACCAATTGCAGGATAAATATAATGGATGTGAGCAATCAAGCAAAAAGATGCGGTTTATTGCAACCGCATCTTTTTGCTTGATTGCTCACAGCAGAAGCGAAATTTCTTACCCGACTTTATAGCCCGACAGCGCATTGACGACTTCGTCGATGTCGGCCTCGGTGAGCGTGGGCGACATGTGCCCCACGCGGATCAGCTTTTCCTTTAACATCCCCAGCCCGGTGGAGATCTTGATGCCGTGCTCGCGCTCCATATAGCCAACGATCTTGCCGCTCGGCTCGCCGCATGGTGTGTAGGCCGCGGTCAGCACCGGGGCGGCCATTTCGTCGGTGGTAAACGGCTCAAAACCGATGCGGCGCAGGCCGGCGCGCAGGCGCATGGCCAGGCAGCGGTAGCGCTCCAGCCGCTGGGGAATACCCTCAGCCAGCAGCCCTTGCAGCGCGGTGTGCAGCGCGGCCACGTTGTTGGTGGCCATCGTCACCGGGAAGGGATGCCAGTCGGCCCAGTTCTCGGCGTACCACTTCCACACGCGCAGATCGCCGTACCAGCCGTGACCTTTGTTCGGGTTGCGGTTAATCGCCTCCCAACCGCGCCCGCCAACCGCCGCCACCGCCAGCCCCGGAGGCGCGCCCAGGCATTTCTGCGAAGCGGTGACGCATAAGTCGATGCCCCACTCGTCCATTTTTACCGGCAGCCCGCCCATCGACGACACCGCGTCGACCATGAAGTATTTGCCGTGCTTGCGCGTGACCGCCCCAATCGCCTCGATCGGGTTGATCACGGTGGTGGAAGTCTCCAGGTGCACCACGGCGGCGGCCGCGGCTTCGGGGTGGGCGCGGAAGGCGGCGTCGAAATCCTCGGCGCGCAGGGCCTCGCCCCACTCGGCCGTCACCGGAATGACGCCCAGGCCGTAGCCTTCGGCCATCGCCTGCAGGCGCTCGCCAAAGAAGCCGTTGACCCCCACCAGCAGCTTCTCGCCGCTGGACAGGGCGCTCCCCAGCACGGCATCAATCGCCACCGACCCCGAGCCGACCATCAGGAACAGGTCGCCGTTGGTGTCAAACACTTTGCGCAGCAGTTCGAGGGTTTCATTGTAGTAGGCAGTGAACCCTGGACCGTAATGCGGGCGCACCGGCGCTCCCATCGCATCCAGAACGTCATCACTGGGTTGTATTGGGCCGGGGATCATCAACTTCAGCGGTTTATTCTCCATTCAGGCTCCTTTTCTACAGTCTATTCGGTGGGTGGTCGCGGTTGGTGCGTGTCGGAAGCTCAGGCCGCCCGCGAAACCGGGTGACCAGGTGGTTCAAAAGTATGATAACATGGCTGGCTGGATGTGCTTAGTGATAAATGTGAGCATTCGCCCCTGCCGAGGGTACTATTCTAACTGATCGGACAGGATGATCCCCGCCATGTGACTAGAGACAAAGTTCGCCATAACCGGTAGAATGTTACGGGGACGATGGCGGTTTAACCCGTGTATTCCAGGCTGCCTCGCGCAATCCCGTCCCCGGGGCAGTTCTGGTGTTGGCTATGAATCTCGCTGCCTGCATTGCAGAACGATTTCGATGGCCTGTCGATATCCTTCACAACCAGATCAGGAGGGCTACAGTGTCTGATCGAAAGCAGCCAGAATTTGATTTGCAAAAAGCGGTTCACCCGAACAAGATCATCGGCCTGTGGCGGCTGATGACCGGGTTCCGCCTCACCTATGCCGGCGCGACCCTCAGCCTGGGCATCAGCGCCCTGGCCAAGACCGGGACGTACATGCTGCTGCGCTATTTCGTCGACGGTTACTTTGGCGATAGCGGCGCAACCATGCCGGCGATCTATATCGCCCTGGGTTTCGTCGGGTTGGCGCTGCTGGAAGGCGGCTTCACGTTCCTCTCCGGCCGCCTGGCCGCGGCGACGTCTGAAGGCGTCACCCGCCGCCTGCGCAACTACCTGTTTGACCACATCCAGCACCTCAGCTTCACCTACCACGCCAACATGCAGACCGGTGAGTTGATACAGCGCTGTACCTCCGACGTGGATGCTATCCGCCGCTTCTTCGCCGACCAGGCGATTGGCATGGGGCGCATCATCCTGCTCTTTATTGTCAACTTCACCGCGCTGATGCTGCTCAACGTCAAGCTGGCGCTGTACTCGATTGTGATCATTCCGCTCATCGTGGTGCTCTCGGCAATCGTGTTCAAGAAGATATCGAAGGTCTACGAGTCCTATCAGGAACAGGATGCGGTGCTTTCCACCATCCTACAGGAGAACCTGTCGGGCGTGCGCGTGGTCAAGGCTTTTGCGCGCCAGGAGTACGAGAAAGACAAGTTCGAACGCGACAACATGGAAAAGTACATGCGCGGCAAGAAGCTGATGCTGCTGCACTCGCTGTTCTGGCCGATTTCGGACACGATCTGCGGCGCGCAGATGATGCTGGGCTACGTGATGGGCGCGATCATGGCCATCCGCGGCGAGATCACCCCCGGCACGTTCCTGGCCTACATGGGCCTGATCGTGTGGATCATCTTCCCCATGCGCAACCTGGGACGCCTGATCGTGCAGCTTTCCACCGGGCAGGTATCCTTCGGCCGCGTGTCGGAGATCATCAAGCAGGACCGCGAACCACTGGACCTGGACCGCTCTGAAAATCACCCGGTGCGCGGCAACATCCGTTTTGAAAATGTGGCATTTGGCTACGAAAAAGACTGCCCGGTGCTGAGCGACATCAACTTCGAGGTGAAACCGGGGCAGGTGGTGGCGCTGCTGGGCTCCACCGGTTCGGGCAAGACTTCGCTGGTGAACCTGCTGCCACGCTTCTACGACTACACCGCGGGGCGCATCACCCTGGATGGGGTTGAGCTGAATACGATCGCGCGGCGCTACCTGCGCCAGAACATCGGCATCGTCGAGCAGGAGCCATTCCTGTTCTCGCGCTCGATCGCCGAGAACATCACCTACGGCGTGGGGCGCAAGGTAACACAGGCGGAGATCGAGAGCGCCGCCCGCGCCGCTGCCGTGCACGACGTGATCTGCACGTTCCCCGAGGGATACAAGACCCTGGTGGGCGAGCGCGGCGTAACCCTCTCGGGCGGGCAGAAACAGCGCGTGGCCATCGCCCGCGCCCTGCTCAAGAACCCGCGCATTCTCATCCTGGACGACTCGACCTCTTCGGTGGACACCGAAACCGAAGCCGAAATCCGCGAGGCACTGCAGACCCTGATGCGCGACCGCACCACCTTCATCATCGCCCACCGCATCCAGTCGATCATGGACGCCGACCTGGTGCTGGTGCTGGACGGCGGAAAGATCGTCCAGAAGGGCACGCATGAAAGCCTGATGCGCGATGAAGACGGCATGTACCGCAAGATTTATGAGATCCAGACCCGCATCGAAGACGAGCTGGAAAAGGAGATAGCCGGTGTCGGATAATGCTTATTTCGAAGAAGAAGAATTTGCGACCCGTTTCAGCGGAACGACCTTCCGCCGCATTCTGGGGCTGCTGAAGCCGCACTGGAAGTGGGTGGCGGGGTTCCTGGTGACGATTGCCCTGGTCTCGGCCATGGACTCGATCTTCACCTTCCTGACCAAGCAGGTCTTTGACCTGGCAATCGTGCCCAAAGACCTGGGGATGCTGCGCAAGATCGTAATTCAGTACGGCGTACTGCTGCTGATCCAGGCCGCGCTGGTGTTCCTGTTTATCTACCTGGTGGCGCTGCTGGGTGAGCGTATCCGCTACGACCTGCGCCAGAAGATGTTCAACCACCTGCAGGACCTGTCGCTGT
>CALDSL010000567.1 GCA_937920255.1 uncultured Anaerolineaceae bacterium
AGATATATCAGTGTGACTGGAGTTCAGACGTGTGCTCTTCCGATCTACCAGCGCTTACAGCGATCCGCAGTATTTCACGGTGGGAACCACGCAGCCGACGGCCAAGCAGCCATACAGCGTGATCTATGACGATCAACCCACCTTCACCTGGACAGAGATCTTCGACGCGGAAAAATACAACATCGTGGCGTATGATTCCGAAGCGGTCAAGGTAGTGGATTTGTGGCCGGAAGCTTCAGCAGTGACCTGCGACGCAGACCACATCTGCAGCGTTGAACTGGAAGATTTCACCACCACGCCCGGTTGGGTGACGCCGGGTTCGCTGGATACCGGTAAATACAAGTGGCGCGTACGCGCGCTTTACAACAGCAAATGGGGCGTATACAGCGCTTACCGTGAATTCACGGTCGCCAGCGATTTCAGCTCGGATTTTGAAAGCAACAGCACCGGCTGGAGCCGGTTGTGGGGCGGAAGCTGGGCACGCACCAACGGTTACTACTACACCTATGGTTCAGCCAACGTGATGTCCGCGCTGCGGTACGCTTATTCCTACAGCGACTTCACCTTTACGGCGCGGGTTAAACGGGATATCCCCAGCGCGGTCTACAGTTCCTATCCGGCCAACTACCTGGCAGTGCGCATGGGGACGAGCAAGACCTCATCGGGTTACCAGTGGTACCCGGGTTACATCTTCGGGTATACCAACCAGGGCTATTACAGCATCTGGCGCATGAAATCCGGCGGCGGCATGGTTGCCATTCAACCGTGGACGCAAATCAGCGGCGATTTCTATGCGGGCGACTGGAACGAGCTATCGGTGACAGCCGACGGCAACACTTTCGAGTTCTCCATCAACGGCACGGTGATGACGTCGTTCACGGACGATAATTACAGCAAGGGCTACGTCGGTTTTGAAATTTACCGGCCGAGTTCGGCATTCCTGGGCAAGTTCTACGTGGACAGTGCTACTTTATCTTTGTTAGGTAGCACCGGTTTGAGCGCGCTGTCAGCCGACGCAGGCGAGACTGCCATTTCCGCCGAACAGCAGGCCTTGAACGAGGCGGCGCTGACAGCCGGCGAGAGCGGTTCGATCGAAGGCACTTCGTTCTAAGCGCAGAAAAAATATTTACGAAGAAGGCAGGCTAATAAAAGGCCTGCCTTTTTTTTGTATATGTTTTCGCGAGCGGCGAAGCTCTACGCTACGCTGAGGGCAGGCCGCATGGCGATCCCGGCTTTAGATAATGGCATGTTTGGAACATGCCCTACACTTTGAAAGTATCGTAGGGCGGCATTCCATTGCCGCCGATTGGAGTTTGGTGGCGCGTATAGAAACGCGCCCTACATTTCGTGGGTATCGTAGGGCGGCATTCCAATGCCGCCGATTGGAGTTTGGTGGTGCGTATGGAAACGCGCCCTTGTATCTTTAAGGGTAGATGTGTTAGAAAGGCTGAAGGCACCGATTGCGCAAAGCCAGGGTGAATTTGTACGCGCCCTTCAGGCATAAAGCCCGAATTGTAGATAAGATCCCCTGGCCTTTTTCCGAGTTGAGATCGGACGGTATCTGAAGCCTTTCCAGCACATTGGAAATGAGCTTGCATTCACAAGGTTGATCCAATCTCTGAACGCTCAACCAGTGCCCTCATCCCAAGTTTACCAGAGAGGTGGAAAAGTGACACAGTCAATCGTTGGTATCGACGTCTCCAAACATACGCTGGATATTGCCCTGCTGCAGGATGATCGAACTCAATATCTGACGGTGGAAAACAATTTGAACGGATTCAAGACACTGGATAAGTGGCTCAGGAAGAACGACTGCCGGGAAGTGCATACCTGCATGGAGGCCACCGGACAATACGGCTATGCTGCCGCAGATTACCTGTATCTGTGCGGTTATCAGGTCAGTGTGGTCAACCCTGCCCGTATCAAGGCCTATGGGGCCAGCCGACTGCAGCGCAACAAGACCGACAAAGCCGATGCTTTATTGATCGCCCAGTTCTGCCAGAGGGAAAAACCGGGGTTGTGGAGCCCTCCACAGCCTGCTTTCAAGGCTCTCAAGGCCCTGGTACACCAATTGGATGCCCTGATGGCGATCAAACAGCAGGAACGCAATCGCCAGGAGTTCAGTTCCGATGAGCCGCTGGTGGATAACGTCCTGCACGAGCACATCGCGTTTCTGGATGAGAAGATCAATCAGTTGCGTCAGGCTATCCGTGAACTGATCCACCGGGACGCCCAGCTCAGCCATCAGTATGCCCTGCTGGTTTCCATCCCCGGGATTGGGGAGAGCTGCGCATCGCATTTATTGGCTGAGGTTCGCGATTTCCACGAATTCAGCAATGCCCGCCAGTTGACTGCATACGCAGGCCTCAATCCCCGCCAGTTCCAATCCGGCATCTCCATCCACCGCAAGAGCAGGCTGTCCAAGACTGGCAATGCCGCCTTGCGTTATGCCCTCTACATGCCCGCCATTGTGGCCAAGAAGCACAATCCGATCATCCGTGAGTTCAGCCAGCGCCTGGCGGATCATGGGTTGTGCAAGATGGCGGTGGTGGGCGCGGCCATGCGCAAGCTGCTGGTTTTGGCTTATGGCGTCATCAAGACGGATATGCCTTTTGACCCCAATTTTGCTCTTGGGGCTTGACAAACAAGACGGTATCTACTTCTGACATGAAAGCGGACTCCCTCTTCTTTCAGGAGAGGGCCAGGGGTGAGGTTGTTCGACAGCAAGCCGAGATTCTTCACAAGCTACGCTCGTTCAGAATGACAATAAGGGGAAGTGTATTATCCGTGTTCATCAACCCTAAATAATCATCTGTGTTTATTTGTGTCAAATTCCAACAACCTACGCCCCAGCATAGTGCAAATTTGACATTTAATAAATCCCTGCTAAACTTGAAAAACACTATTCGTAAAGAAAGCATCCCACTTATGCCAACCGCACAAATACTCGCCATCGGCACCGAACTCCTGCTCGGCGTCATCACCGACACCAACACCCCCTACATCGCCCGCAGCCTCAACCAGTACGGCGTGGATATCTTCAAAACCGGCACCATTGGCGATAACGAAGCCCGCATTGCCGAGGAAATCCGCGCCATCCTGCAGGAAACGGACATCCTCATCACCACCGGCGGGCTTGGCCCTACCGTGGATGACCCCACCCGCCAGGCCGTGGCGCGCGCTTTCGACGTCGAGCTGGACTTTCACCCCGAGCTGTGGGAGCAAATCGAAGCCCGCTTCCGCGCTTACGGCCGCCCGCCCTCTGAGAACAACAAACGCCAGGCCTACCTGCCGCGCAGCGCGCAGGCCATCGAGAACCCGGTCGGCACCGCCCCCGCCTTCGCTTTCTGGAAGGAAGGCAAAGTGGTCGTCAGCCTGCCCGGCGTGCCCTCCGAAATGAAAACGTTATTGGAAGACGCGGTCATCCCCATGCTGCGCGAGAAATTCAAGCTGGCCGGCATCACCCTCTCGCGCA
>CALDSL010000568.1 GCA_937920255.1 uncultured Anaerolineaceae bacterium
ACCTGTGCGTGGACGTGCGCAAGCATCTGGTGCGCGCCGGCGCAAATTTCCCCGAGCTGCAGCCGGTGCAGTTTTACGCGGGTCTTTAATCCGTGCGGGAAAAAGCGTTATCACGAATAAAAGCCGAATTTTCACCAATGACACGAATAAATCGTGGATCGGAATGGATCATTAAAGACCCATCTCCCACCGATTTATTTATTCGTGCAATTTGTGCACATTCGGCTCTTATTCGTGATAATGCTTTTCTCCGTCATTCCGGTAGCCCATTAATTCCAACCCTTCCCAAGCGGCGTTGGAAATCCGCTCCCAGCGCTGCGACGCCTCTTTATTCGGCAGCATGCCGTTGCAGGTGAACGCCACCACGGCGCGCGCGGGGCGGTCGGCCCACACCATGTTGGTGCCCATGCCCATAGCCGAGAACGTCTCGTGCGAGCTGTGGCGCCCCATGCTGGCCATCTCTTCTGTGTCGCCGTTGCGCGCGCCGAGAATGAACCCGTAGCCCCAGTGCATCGGGTGGCGGATGTAGCTATCCCAGCCGTGATAGCCGCTGCTGGTGGCAAAGCGCACCGTTTCGGGTTTGAGCAATTGCCTGTCCTGCCAGCGGCCGTCATCCAGTAGCATCTGGAACACTGCCGCCAGGTCTGCGGCGGTGGAGTGCAGGCTGGCGGCCGGCAGCCGCGCGGTGCGGATGGCCGGCGTGTTGAACAGCCGGCTCGGTTGGCGCATCACCCGGGCGCTGGCCTCCAGGCGCGGCGTGCGCGGCAGCAAATGTTTCGGCAGCCGCAACCAGGTGTTCTCCAGCCCCATCGGCTCCAGAAACGACTGGCGCAGGTAATCTTCCACATGCATCCCGGTCACGCGGCGGATCACCTCGCCAAAGATGAAGCCGTAATTGACCAGATGGTAGGCGGTCTGCGTTCCCGGCGGAAAAACCGCCCGCGATGCGGCTACGTGGCGCGTGACCAGCGGCCAGAACGGCCAGGTGAAGACCTGTTGCTCCAGCCGCGGCGCAGGAATGCCCGCCTGGTGCAAAAACACATGGCGGATGGTGGCGCTCTCTTTTCCCCGGCTGCCAAACGCCGGCCAGTAGCGCGCCACCGGCTCGTCGATGCCGATTTTGCCCTCTTCGATCAGCTTGTGAATGCACAGCCCGGTAAACGCCTTGGTGATCGAGAAGCACAAAAACGGGGTGCTCTCATCCGTGCCGCGCCCCGCGGCGTGGTTCACCACCACCTGACCGTCAAACCGCACCACCACCTGCGCGGCGGAGTGCAGCCCGGGCTGCTCCAGCATTTCCGCAAACACCCGTTTCAGCGTTTGAAACTCGGGCGCAAACATGCTGTTGGTTCCTCTCTATCCCAACCGCCGGATCACCAACAGGGCGATGTCATCCTGGTGGGTATTATCGCCGACGAACGTATTGACCGTATCCAACAGGCATTTCAAAATCTCTTTCGCGTTGGAACCGCTGCGCGACAGCACGGCGTCCACGATGCGCTCTTCGCCAAAGAAATCACCATTCGAGCTTTGCGCTTCGGTGATGCCGTCGGTGTACATGATCAGCACGTCGCCCGGCGCAATGCGCACCACTTTCTGCCGCCACTGCGCATCTTCCGACACGCCCAGCGCCATCCCGGTGGGGCGCATGCTTTCCACCTCGCCGTGCTTGCGGCCAGGCGAGATCAGATAGGCGGGCGGGTGACCGGCGTTGGCAAAGGTAAAGCGTCCGGTTAAGGGTTCCAGGACGCCGTAAAAGGTTGTCACAAACATGCTGCCGCGCGTGTCGGAAAGGATACGCTCGCTGACCATCGAGAGCGTCAGCGCCGGCAGGTTGGGGAAGCGGTTGGCGTAGGTTCGCATCAGCGAACTGGAGAGCGCCATAAACAGTGACGCGCCCATGCCCTTATCGCTCACGTCCGCCACCAGGATGCCCCACTTGCGGTCGGATAGCGGGATAAAGTCATAAAAGTCGCCCGAGGTTTCCCTGGCGGGAACCAATCGGGCGGCAATTTCCCATCCGTGCAGGCTGGGCGGTTCTTCCGGCAGAATATCCGCCTGGATCTTGCCAGCCATCACCATTTCGCGCGCCATCGCGTCGTGGTCGACGTGCGCGCCGGTGACGTGCACCGTATTCTGGGCGTGCAGGAAGGTCTGCGCCGGGGCGCTTTCGTTTTGCACGTGGCCGACGGCGGCGGCAAATTCCTCTTCGGAAACATCGCGAGAGAGATGGTAGAGCAGCGGCCCGCCGGTATCCACCTGCTCCGGTCCCTCCGACTGGGTTTCGATCATCAGCACGATCTTGATCTGCGGCCAGTGCTGGTGAACGTGTTCGGCGGTTTCGCGCCCGCGGTCTGGCGCCCGGCACAGGTCGAGGATGAGCATGTCCGGCGAAAAGCGCTCGCACAATTCCAGCGCCTCGGCCCCGCTGGCGCCTTCCGAGATCAGTTGCATCCCCGGCATGCCCAACAGCAAAGAACGCAAGCCGCGCAGATACACGGCCTGATCCGAGACCAGGATGGTGCGGGTGTTCTTATGGTCAGGCTGGCTCATTACACAAGCAATTCCCGATTCATTGTAGCCTGTGCAGTCAGGCGGGTCAAGCAGAATCGAACGGCGGAGTGCGGTGCGCGCGCCCTATCCTGGCAGGAATCAATTTTTATAATTGGGTTCGCCACCCTTTGAGTGGCCAACCCAATCGGAAATTTCTTAATCTTGCAACACAAACATGATCTGCGTCAGCAATTGCTCGGGTTTGACTTCCATGGGCGAGTTGTAATAGAACTCGTAGGCAATGCCGGTGGGCAGGCGGTTTTTGGATTGCACGTATTCGGTCAGCGCCTCGTAGGCCGCGCCGAGTTCGGTGTATGGCCCGGCGTGCATGGTCACGGCCACGTCGGCATCCGGCATGGTGGCCGCCAGCAGCGCGCCCGCCCCCTCGAGTGGCTCGGCCAGTGGGAAACCGATTTCGACGCTGAGGTTCTGCATGTCCATATTAAAGTAAGCCACGTACGGCACGCCCGCGGGCTGCGCGCCGTTCTGCTCCATGTACGCGCCCAGCGCGCCCCAAGACTGCCCCAGTACCATCGGCAGATTTTCAACACTGGTGGTGGTGCGAACGCATATGGTGGGCGTCGGGTTTTGTTTTTTGATCTCGCAGGTATATTCCATGATTCCCTCCCCAAAATTGTTGTAACAGTATTGTAGAACATATGATCCAGCAAGTCAAGAAGATTTTCCTGCCGCGGGCCACGCAAATGATTGGGAAAGGTAGAGACGCAAAATCTGTTGTGTACTGTAAAGTCGTACCTTATTTGTGTCGTAAAATCGTACCCCCGATCAACTTTCGCGTCTGATATAGGCCACTTGGCTTTCGTAGGGGCGGACCTGCGTGTCCGCCCGCTAGAACGCATATCATAAAGAACACATGTAGGCACAAAGTCATGTTTTACGATCAAGCTTTGTGCCTATCGCGGTATCGGATGGCAATCGCTGCGGCGGGCGGACACGCAGGTCCGCCCCTACGAAGACCGTGCATCTTCCAAGAGACGCAAAGCGTCAATGGAGGGTACGATTTTTCAATCATACTAAGGTGCGAATTTACAGTACACAACAAATCTTGCGTCTCTACGATGGCTGCGAAAGGTGTGGCGTTTTGCAAAGAGACAA
>CALDSL010000569.1 GCA_937920255.1 uncultured Anaerolineaceae bacterium
CTACCTGATCAGCTCGATCCTTTCGGATAACGAAGCGCGCACGCCCATGTTTGGGTCCAACTCAATCCTCAATCTGCCGTTCCAGGTGGCGGTCAAGACCGGCACGACCAACGATTTCCGCGATAACTGGACCATCGGGTACACGCCCGACCTGGTGACCGGCGTGTGGGTGGGCAATGCCGACTATACCCCCATGATCGGCACCACCGGCCTGACCGGCGCCGCGCCGATCTGGTCGCAGTTTATGCAGATTGCCGTCCCGGCCATCACCGGCGGGCAGCCGCGGCCGTTTGTCCGCCCGGGCGGAATCGTTGACCGCATCGTCTGCGCCGTTTCCGGCACGGAACCGTCCGAGTTCTGCCCCAGCCAGCGCTCCGAGATCTTCGCCGCCGATCAGCCTCCGCAGCCGGCGCGCGAAGACCTGTGGCAGCGCCTCCACATCGACACGTGGACCGGCCTGCGCGCATCCGCCGCCTGCTCTGATTTTACCGATGAGAAGTTCTCGCTCAACGTGACCGATGAATCGGCGCAGCGCTGGATCCGCGAGACGGAAGAAGGCCGCGCCTGGGCCGCCGCTGCCGGTTTTGAAGACCCGATCTACTTTATCCCTGAGCGCGAATGCCGCCTGGACGATCCGCGCCCGACGCTGCTGTTCGCGGGCCTGAACGACAACCAGACCATCGACAGCGCGCCGCTGGATATTTACGGCGTGGCCTTTGCCACCCGCAATTTCCGCGACTGGCGGCTGGAATGGGGCGAGGGCGATGACCCCGAAGACTGGCGTCCGCTGATCGAATCGTCCAACCAGGAAATCCGCGACACGCAGAAGCTGTACACCTGGGATATGGAAGACGTGCCCCCCGGCGAGGTGATCACCCTGCGGCTGTACATGAACAGCACCGAGGGCACGTTCGCAGAGCGTAAGATCCGCATTCGCAACATGGTGCCGACCGCCACGCCCACGCCGACCGCGACTTCGACCGAAACGCAAATCCCGACCGGCACGCCCACCGTCACCGAGACCTTTGTGCCTACCGTGACCCTTACCCAGGTGCCGCCCACGGTGGAGGCTCCACCGGCTGCCACGCAAGAATCGACCCCCGGCGGCTTGTTCGATTTCCCGCTGCCGCCCATCTTCCGCTTCCTGCGTTCGGCCACCCCCAGCCCGACCCTGCCGCAGGAGGTTCCGCTGGAGCCGGCCACCGAGACGCCCCAGCCGCCGACGGCCGAGCCGACCGTGACCGAGACGCTGCCACAGCCGACCCAGGAACTGCCCGACGAAGTGGTGGACGTTCCCCCGGTAGTCGAGCCGGTCACAGATACGGCCACGCCGACCGAGGCATGTTTCATGTACATGCCGCCCACCACCGGCCCCGGCACTCCCACCGTGACGATGGAGCCGTTCCACTGCACCCAGACGCCCACGCCCACGCTGACCTCCACGCCGCGCCCGGGCATCACCATCGACCTCCCCGGCCTGCCCTCGCCAAAGTCGATTTGGGATTGGTTGTTTGGGAGGTAATTTGAATCCGAAATCGGTTTGTATTGGTTGATTGCGCGGATTTGCCGCGCATTCAACCAATACAAATCCATTTAAAACATCTGCATCTGCGTGGCGTCCCGCCAGCGCGGGGCGTCGCTGTCGAGCAGGGCCTCGAAGCTGGCCAGGTCCGGGCTGGTCTGCTCGCTGGCATAGCGCTGCAGGTCGCCGGAGCGCAGCATGCGCCAGCCGTCGACCATCACCGCCAGCAGGCGTGAGTCGCGCTGCAGGCGCGTCTGCACCAGCCCGGCGCGGTGATCGGGGAAGACCAGCACGCACTGCGCGCGAGCGAGCGGCGATTCGCCCAGCAGCGCCGCGCTAACGGCTCCATCGGGGATCAGGTAC
>CALDSL010000570.1 GCA_937920255.1 uncultured Anaerolineaceae bacterium
GTAATGGTTTCCCTGGGCCGGCAGTTGCTGTCAGTCAGGCTGGGCCGCTGGCTGGAGCCGGGCGAATATGCTCATTTCATCGATGGCAATCCCAGCAACACGAGCGCCGGGAACCTGATGCTGACGAGTATGCCCGAACTGGCCAGGCTGCTGCACAATCGCCAGACGGAGCTGGTCTGCCCGTATTGCGGAGAAGTCTTTCGGGTCTCCCAGTCCCATAAAGATCGCCGTGTCCATTGCACGAACCAGTGTCGTAACCTGCATAAGCGCAAGTTTGAAGTGGACCGTGAAGAACTGGAAGCCATGGTCTGGCAGATGCCAACCACCGAGGTTGCCGGCATCTTCGGCGTATCGGATAAAGCCGTTGAAAAACGTTGCAAGCTGCTTGGAATTTCAAAACCTCCGCGCGGATATTGGGCAAAACTGGCAGCGGAAGAAGAACGGCAGCGCCGAGACGGCAGCGAAATCCTGGGAGAGGCAGAATGAACGTCTTTACCTGGATTGTGAACCTGGGCGTGATCCTGCTGGCTGTCGGTATTTTCCTGTGCAGTTTCCACGCATTATCTACCCTCGTTGAGGTGGCAGCACGTTTGTGGAAGCGGATGTTCGTATCCTGGGCAACCCGGCGGCTAACGGATCTGGGCATCGTGAAAACTGAAGAGCATCGCCGCCAGAAAACGCTGGACGGAAAGCGGTTGGCCGTGCTGATCGCCATCCCCGTATTGGCGCTGGCAGTCCGCGACTTGTTGCTCTCCCCGCTGATGATCGTATTTGGGCTGCTGTTGATTGCCTGGATGAATTTCCAATCACGGCAGAACGAACGCGGGCGGGTGAACGAGGATGCGGAGTTGGCCGCGCTGCAAATGCGATCGATGTTGTCCGTGGACCGTTCTCTGCTCAACGCGCTCAACAGCATTGAACTTCCCGGTGGGGTACTCAAGCGCTCGATCCAGCAGGTTGTTACCAGGCTTCAAATGCACCAGCCTCCCGACCAGGCTGCGCAGGCGCTGAAAGGACTTCCGGGAACAGTCACTGCGCGTCTGGCTGCGTTGATTGCCAACAGCGCCCGCATCACGGATGAAATCCAATCTTCTCTGTTGATTGCCCTGGAGCAAGAGGCCCACCGGCAGAAACTCCTGCGCTCGAAGATGCGCCAGACACTTGCGCTGGTGCGGGGCACGATCCGCTTGCTCCAGGGTGCGGTGGCCGCCTCGCTGGTGTTTGTATTGCTATCGCCGACCTGGCGTAGCTTCTTCTTGCAGGACATCCCGCATCGCACGCTTTTGACGGTGCTGATGGTCTGCTCTGTGCTTGCCAGTTTGTATTTTGAGTTTGAGGTCTACCAGTTAGGCAGCGGGGAGGCGTTCTAGTGGACGGCTATCCGCTTCTGGTGGGCTTCTCGTTTGCAATGGGCGTGGGCTTAATTGCGAACACGACGCTATCCCTGATGGTTCTGTTTGGAAGGAGGTTGACTCATGCGATGCTGCGAAAACCTGGCCGCCTGGCGGCTCTCGGTTTGACCAGCGAAAAAGAAAAAGGCGAACAAAACACAGTTGATGAGGTCTATGGGCTGGCTGAGATTCCCTGGACCAGTCTCTACGCCGCGAGCGCATTGCTGGCTTTGATCCTTTTTGTAACGCTCGGATCCTATCTCCCTGGCGTAAAAATGGCCTTGCTGATGCTGCCCGGCCTGGTTTGGCTGGCCAAACGATACCTGATGTATCAGCGCCGGCGCTTCCTGATTGCGCATGTGCGCCAACTACTGGTAGATATCCGCTTGCATATGAGCCTGGCCGGATCGCTGCTGTTGGGCCTGGAAAACATCGCCAAAACAACCGGGGAAACTTCACCGGTGTATCGCGCGCTGCAGCGGCGTATGTCCGGAGGTTCGGCCAAGAGCGGCCTGGACGTTTTGCAGTTGCTTGCCAATGACTTGAAATCGCTTCATCTAATGCGCGTGGCGCAGCGGGTGCAGTCGGCGCAGCAATCCAGCGGCATGATCGGGGTCGATCAGGCCATCGCCAGCTCAATCGAAGAATTGAATGAAGAGATCGCCGGGCAGGTGGAAGAACAGATGCAGCAGATGCCTACCCGGATCACGCTCCTGGCCATGCCGTTTCTGCTTGGCCCTATCGTTATCCTGTTGTTTTACCCGTTAGTCGATCGCATTCTGTCCACGCTCGCGGGGACTGCGATTGGCGGCGGTTTTTGATCACCCTACTCAATTCAAGGAGAAAAGTATGTTGTTTGATAAGAAAGCATCGGAAATTCCGCAGTTTGTGGTTGTGCTGGCGATCGTCGTGGTGCTCGGCGCCGCGGCAGTGTGGGGCATCCTCACCAATATTGGCACCCAGGGCGGCAGCGTCGCCACCTGGATCAACAGCATTGCCGTACCGGCAGCCCATCCCTAGAAATAAAGGAGGAGGCTTTGCTTTCCGATAAACGCGCTTCGGCAATTCCACAGTTTGGTGTCGTGTTCGCCTTCATCTTTGTGTTGGGCGCGGCGGCAGCATGGGCTATCCGAACCGATATCGGCGGTCAGGGAACCAACGTGGCGAATTGGATCAACAGCATCGCTGTTCCAACCGCCCATCCCTAATCTTAACCTGTAGTGACGGTTGAGGGGGAAGGCTCGCTTTCCCCCTCAACCAAGGAGTGCTTATGTTGCATGATCGTCAGGCGCAAAGCGTCGTGGAATACATCGTCATCCTGGCAATTTTTATCGGGCTGGTAGGCGGCGCATTATGGCAAATCTTTGTGACCCTGCAGGCCAAGTTCAACGATGTCAATGTGCAAATCGGTGAATAAATCCTGGCGGGCAGGGCAGGTAGCGGTGGAAGCGCTGCTGGTCGTGATCCTTTTCGGCTTGCTGATCTTCGGTGGAATCGAGCTGAGCCGGGGCGTAGCCATCCGCCAGGCGCTCGACAGCGGAACCGGCGCAGCTACGCGCGCATTGTCGCTGGACCCGGCGCAGTGGGGGTTTGCGACAAATCTGGTGCAGCAGTCGGTCAATCAGAATGTGATGGGCACGCAACCACCAGTCACGATGCAGGTATATGACACCAGCAGCACGCCGCGTAGCTCTGCCTGGCTTTCCGGCAGCCCATTCGGAACCGGCTTTATCATCGAGGCGGCCGTCCCGTTTCAGGCCGATATCCCTTTTCTGCCCGATTCGGCAGTCACGATCCGCGTCCGGCATTGGGGAATTGTGGAGCGGTATCCATGATCCGAGACAGGCGTGCTCAATCCGTAGTATGGGGATTCTTGGGGATGTTGGTGTTTATCGCCCTGGCATCCGGTCTGGTGGATATCTACCGGCTCTATGCTGCGCGAAATTGGGCATACGGCGTTGCGCAAGAGGCTGCCATGGCCGGCGCGTCCCGTGGAAGAGACTGGTCATCCTTTATGGTGGATGGTAATGTCCGGCTTGATCCAGATCAATCCAGTGCGCAAGCGCAGTCGGTGATTGTTTCTGCTATGAGTAGCCGGGAGATTGCGGGGTATGTCGTGGATGTACGCGTGCTGCCGGATCCAGGCGGTGGGTCGATTGCTGGTTACCCACCGCGGCCGGTCCGCCTGGCCAGCGGCGCGGGGAATTGGAATAGCAGCGAACCGGCCGTTGGGGTTTATCTCGAAGTGCCTGTGAACTGGTTAATGCTGGACATGCTGAACCTGAACGAAAAGACGGTGCGCGTTTTCGCGGCCGCAGGAGTGGCGCATTGAAGTATTTGTCTGTGTGGATGGGAACGCGTCACGTGAAGTGGCGGATCGTTGTTGCCGCAGGTTTCTTTTTGGCGTTCTTTCTTTGCGGAGTCCGCATCGCATCCGCGGCGATCTTCCCGGAATATTTGCGAAATGGGCGGACGTATGATCAGGAGAGCAGGTATATTCAGTGGAACGGGTCCGTTGCCTATGTAAACCTGTTTCACCGGGATAATACCTCGCTGCCGCCGTCGGAAGGAGGCGCAAGCTGCACGGGTGGCTGCACCGAACAGGTGACCCGTATCCAGAGCGGCAGCTCGATTTCCGGTAACTTCACCTATCTGAGCACTTTCAACGTTCAAGCTGCTTATAGCGGCGATGACCAAGTGGGTAGGGTTACCGTCCGTGCATGCGGTCAGACCATTTTCAGTGATGATTTGTACATAGCCAACCAGAGCGCGCCAGGTTTTAATAATCTCCCTAACCCCGCCTGGAATGTGCCGACCGCCGGCGATTGCACCTGGTCAATCTCCGCTTCCGGCGGTTACGTGGACATTCGCGCAGTGACCACGGTTTATCGCACCACACCGGCTCCAACCGTTGACCTGAGAGTCAACAATTCAAACGGGCCGCTCAACCTGGCTGGTCCCGCCAGCTATAACTTGACCTGGACCAGCACCAACGCGGCTTCCTGCAGCGCCTCGAATAGCTGGAGCGGCGCGCAGGCCACCAATGGATCGCAAGCTTTTTCCGGCATCGCTTCCGGAACCTATACGTATACGATCACCTGCACGAATCCGGCGGGCAGCGCGGTTGACAGTGTGACTGTCAATGTGCTCTCCGCGCCAACTGTGACGGTATTGGCTCCGGCAAGCCTGACCGCACCTGCTAGCTACACGGCTACCTGGACCAGCAGCAACGCGGTTTCCTGCACCGGCTCGAATCGTTTTAGCGGTTGGTCGGGCTTGAGTGGTTCAAGAGCTGAAGTTTCTCTCCCTGCCGGCGTGTACGACTATACCGTCACATGCACGAATGCCGCCGGAGCAACTGCATCTGACACGAAACGGACGGTTGTTTATGCTGCTCCAGTGGTTGATGTTAAAGTGGATGGATCAGACGGCCCTGACGTGACTCTACCCGGGCCGGCTTCATTTACAGTCACCTGGACAAGCGCGAATGCCGTTCAGTGCAATGGCTCTTCCAGACTGGCCGGTTCCTCCGGGCTTTCTGGTTCTCGCGTCGAAGTGAATGTACCTTCCGGGACTGCCTATGAGTACATCATGGTGTGTACGAATGCGCTTGGAGCAACAGCCAGTGATTCAATCCGAGTGTATATACTGACTCCTCTCAGCGGAACAATATCGGCTGTTCATGCCAGGCTGCTTCTCTTGGCCTCAAATCTCGGCCAACCGGCTCAGTCATTGAATGGAACAGCCTCAGGTGGAACGCCAGCATATACCACCATTATCCACGTCCTCGCTCCTTCTGGATTGGAAACCCTGTACCCGCAGAGCGGCAGCGCGTGGACAATTACGCCGCTGTCCGTCAATGACCCGAATTTCGGCACTGCCGAAGAAGGAACCTGGACCGCATGGGGGGTGATTACAGACGCGGCTGGCGCGATGTACCGGACCGCCAGCGTTAGTTGGGATGTCGCCTGGTATCCCGTTCACGGCAGGCCATGATGCGCTATTTCCTTTTACCGCTGCTTTCCATACTGTTTCTCTGCGCAGCAAGTCCGTCGCCTGTAGGTACCGGTTTGCCTTGCGCGGAACCGTACGGTGCTGCGCCTGAACAAACTCCTGATTGGCTGCGTGTTGACATCGAATTAAGTGATCTTGCGACGCAGAACCGCTACGATCTTCTGGCAGGTCACCTGCTGCAAAGAGGTTTCGTGGATGGATCTGCCTGTCCCGTGGGTGGCATTTACCCAGACGGTTCGCCCAATGGCTGCGGCGTTGAAACAGCATATCCTGAGATGCTGCGCTGGCAGAACCAATACGACCAGCCCATACTCGCATCTGCTGCCGCCAGCAATGTGCCTCCTTATCTGCTGAAAGGGATGATCGCGGCCGAATCGCAGTTCTGGCCGGCAGGGGATTGGATGAAAGGGGAGATTGGTCTCGGACAGATGACCGCTTCTGGCGCGGATCTGCTTTTATCCTATCGTCCGAACACCTACCGGCAGGTTTGCACGCAGGTGTTCGGCGAAGAAGCGTGCGGGAAGGCGTACGCAGCGCTAGCTGATGATAACCGCGCGATGCTGCGCGGGTGGGTGTTAGGTTCGCTGGACGTGACTTGCCCGTCTTGCGTTGGTGGCATTGATGCGAGCAAAGGAGCGCGGGCAGTGGAACTGCTGGCTGAGACGCTTGCGGCCAGTTGCAGCCAGTCCGCTCGGGTGATCCGCATCGCTACAGGAAAGTCACCCGCATCGTTGATGAGTTATGAGGATTTTTGGCGCTTCACACTGGCGAATTATCACAGCGGATCGGGCTGCATGTACCAGGCGCTGCGGAGATCGGGAAATCCCACAAACTGGCCGATGATCGCATCGGGCTTGCCGCAAGGCTGCTACAGTGGGCAGACCTATGTCCGCCGGATTGAAGAAAATATAGCGCCGTAGGGTATCGATATGGAAATCTTCTTCTTTGGGTTGATTTTTATCTGGCTGGCGCTGGTTTCCTGGTTCGATTTGCGCAAACGAGAAGTACCGCATACCGCCTGGGTGGTCATTCCATTGATTTGCGCGTCTATATACCAGGCAGTCGCGGGTGATTGGCATCTATCCTTCTTAACCGGGATGGTTGCGCTGGCAAGCGAGCGCCAGCGCCTGGCGAAATTGAGCGAACTGCGTGTTGATACAATCTTTTTCTGGATTCCCTGGCTCTTGGCCTGTTTTTACGCTGCGGCATCTCACAATCCGGTTGGAGCGGTTGCAATCGTAGCGTTTTGGGTAGCTTGGGAATTGCGCTGCTGGGGTGGGGCGGATGCGGTTACCGCAATCGCGTTGACGCTGATCTGGCCGGATATGCGCCTGGTGATCGCCGTTCTAATCGTTCACGCCTTTGTCGCTGTGATCGCCAGCCTGGTCAGTCTGATTCGGGAACGAAAGCTGCGCGTCCATCAATTCCCCGGACTGCCGCTGCTCTTGCTCTCCGCTGTTTTACGACTGCTTTCACCAGGGTAGGAAATGC
>CALDSL010000571.1 GCA_937920255.1 uncultured Anaerolineaceae bacterium
TGGAATGATTAACGGCAGGCAGCCGCTGGCGTATCTGCTGGTAGATCTGCTGCGAAGTCAGGTGCGCGTTTTCTCCAGCCAGAATTTCGAGGATGATTTGATCGACGGATGATGTGCGCATAACGCTACTCCTGTGGCGACCTGTTACACCATAATGCAAAAATTTGCAATTGCAAGAATTCGAATTATAATGAACCTATTCTATCATAATGATCAACAGTTTCCCTCAAGGAGGAACCCATGCTGTTTTCGCCTGTTCCTGCGACTGAACCCATGCATATTCCCGATGGTTTCCTCTCGGTAGTGGTGTCGGTTATTTTCTGGCTGCTTTCCACGATTGTGATCGCGGTGGCCCTGCGGCGAACCAGCCGCGACCTGGGTGAGCGCCAGATCCCGCTGATGGGCGTGCTGGCCGCGGCGATTTTTGCCGGGCAGATGCTGAATTTCGCCGTCACCGGCGGCACCTCCGGCCACCTGCTCGGCGCAGCCCTGGCCACCATCCTGCTCGGCCCGTGGCCGGCAGTGGTGGTGATGACCTCCGTGGTGGCGGTGCAGGCTCTGCTGTTTCAGGATGGCGGCTTGCTGGCACTGGGCGCCAATATTTTCAACATGGGCATTATCGGCGTCGCCGTCTCGTATGCCGTCTACACCATCGTACAGCGCCTGTTTCACGGGCAAAGCTGGACGGTCGGCGTTTCCGGTTTCCTGGCCGCCTGGGCTTCAATTTTTGTGGCCTCGCTGGCCGCTGGCCTGCAACTTGCGCTCTCCGGCACGTCGCCGGCCAACATCGGCGTGCCGGCCATGGCCGCCATTCACGCGCTAATCGGCGTGGGCGAAGGTCTGATCACCGCTGCGGCGCTGGCGTTTATCTACGCCGCGCGCAAAGATCTGCTCCCCGGCGGCGAGCAGCGGAGCGGCAGTTCGCGCGGCGTCCTGATCGGCGGCTCGGTGCTCAGCCTGGCGCTGGTGGTGCTTTCTCCGCTGGCGTCCAGCCATCCCGATGGCCTGGAATGGGTGGCCGAGCAGCAGGGCTTTATCGGCGCCGCGCGCGACGCATTCTATAACATCATTCCCGATTACACCCTGCCCGGCATCTCAAACCCCGCGCTGGCCACCATCCTGGCCGGGGTGATTGGCGCCGTGATCGTTTTCGCGGTGGCGTACGGCATCGCCCGGGCCGACAAGCGCCCATCGGACGAGCGCTGATCGCGGAGAACCATGCAAGAGCTTTACGCGCACAGCGCCAGCCCCATCCACCGCACGGACGCCAGGGTGAAGGTCATCCTCACACTGGCATTCATTCTTGCCTTGAACCTGGTGCCCTATAATGCCTGGCCGGCGTATGTGCTGTTTTTTACCCTGGTGCTTTCCGTCACGCTGCTTTCGCGCTTGGGCGCCGGTTTTGTGCTCAAACGCGCTTTGCTGGCGCTGCCGTTTGTGCTGGCCGCCGTGCCGCTGGTGTTCACTGGGCCACAGCCGCGCTACGATCTGGATGTGTTGGGGCTGGCGCTTTCGTACAGCCCGCAGGGCGTGGAACGCTTTGCCAGCATCGCCCTGCGATCGTGGATTGCGGTGCAAGCCGCCATCTTGATGGCCGCCACCACGCGCTTCGCGGACCTACTGACCGCGCTGCAGCAGATCCGCGTGCCGCGCCTGTTTGTGGCCGTCATCGGCCTGATGTGGCGCTACCTGTTTGTCATCAGCGAAGAGGTGACGCGCATGCTGCGCGCGCGCTCCAGCCGAAGCGCCACGGCTGTTGAATCCGCTGGCGCGCGCAAGGCGGGAGGTTCGATAACGTGGCGCGCCAGGGTCACCGGCGGAATGGCCGGCAGCCTGTTCCTACGCTCACTCGAGCGCTCTGACCGCGTGTACGCCGCCATGTTGTCGCGCGGATATAACGGGCAACAGCCGGCGCATGGTCTGGAACCGATGACTCGGGGCGACCGGCGCGCGCTATTGTTGGGGATGATGCTCCTGGCCGCCCTGTGGTTGCTGGGCATTTTGAGCGGAGGATAAGCGATGCAGCCCATTATTGATATTCTCAATCTGTCCTACGCCTACCCCGACGGGAAGCAGGCGCTGCGCGGCGTCAACCTGGCGGTGCAGCCGGGCGAAAAAATCGCCCTGGTGGGCGCCAACGGCGCGGGAAAATCGACCCTACTACTTCATCTTAACGGCGTCTTCACTGGCACAGGGCAGATCCGCATCAACGGGCTGGCGGTGGAAAAGCCGCACCTGGGGCAGATTCGCGCGCTGGTGGGGGTGGTGTTCCAGAACCCGGATGACCAGCTTTTCTCCTCGACCGT
>CALDSL010000572.1 GCA_937920255.1 uncultured Anaerolineaceae bacterium
TATTCATCCGAATGTCAATCGATTTGTGGTTTTTCTAACAAAAGGTTAATCTTACATTCCCGGTTCCGGCCGGGCTACTTTTGGCAGGGTAATGATAAATGTGGCGCCTTTGCCCGGCTGGCTTTCAGCGGTGATCGTGCCACCGTGACGTTCGACGATCCGGTTGCAAATTGCCAGGCCCATGCCAACGCCCTCAAATTCGCTACGCGGCTGCAAGCGTTCGAACGGCCTGAACATGCGCTCAAGATGCGCGGTGGAGAACCCGATCCCATCGTCCTGCACGCGGATTTCCACCTGCGTGTCGTCCACATCACGCCCGGAGATGGTCACCTGCGGCGGGCTGCCGGGAGAGTGGAATTTGACGGCATTGCCGATCAGATTTTGCAGCAGTTGGTGGATCTGCGACGGGTCGCCGTACAGGTCTGGAATCGGTTCAACGTGAACCCGCGCGTGGTGCATATGGATGCTGATTTCGAGGTCAGCCAGCACTTCCTGCACAAGCGCGTTGGCGTCGATGCGAGAAAAGGGGTGGGTGCTTGAGGTAACCCGGCTCAGCGAAAGCAGCGAGTCGATCATCACCTGCAGGCGTTTGGCGCTGGCGCGCACGCGAGCCAGGATATCGGCTTCGTCTGCGTCCAGTTTGTGCGCCACGCGGTGGTTGAGGATTTCACCAAAGGATTGGATTTTGCGCAGCGGCTCCTGCAAGTCATGTGAAGCGGCGTACGCGAACTGCTCCAAACTGCGGTTGCTTTCTTCCAGGCGGGCGGCGTACTGTTCCAGCGCGCGTTCGGCTTCCTTCTGCTGGCTCAATTCCAGCGTAAAGCAAACAAAATCGGTGCCCTGGTTCTCCAGCGCGGCATAACCGACCAGCACCGGAATTGGTTCGCCTTCGTTATATATGTAATACAACTCATGCAGACCGCTGGCGCCATCGCTCAGCGCTTGCTGCAAATATTCTCTCTCCTGATTGAGCGCGTCCGGAGCGACGATCTGGTTCCAGCGCACCTTTCCGGCCTGCATGTCTTCGTGTGAGCAACCGATCATATCCAGAAATGCCTGGTTGGCCTCGTTGATGAGGCCATCGCCGCGCGCGAAGAACACGCCCACAATATTCGAATCCATCAACCGCCGGAAGCGGGTCTCGCTTTCGCGCAGTGCCTGTTCGGCCATCTTTTGAGCGTGAATATCGGTGGCGGTGCCAAACCATTTGACGATCTCACCCCGCTCGTTGCGGTATGGCAGGCCGCGGCTGAGATACCAGCGGTAGGAGCCATCCGCGAGGGTGACGCGGTGCTCGATTTCGTACACCGTTCCGGATTGCACGGCTGTGTTCCATGCGTCCACTGTCGCGTCCACATCATCGGAGTGCAACGTTGGCGCCCATTGCCACACATCCTCTTCCTGCGCGTCTGGGCGGATGCCAAAGAACTCGCGATATCGCTGGTTGTAATAATCGACAACGCCATCTGCGCGAGCGGTCCACACCAGTTGCGGCATTGCGTCGGCCATCTGATGAAAACGCTCTTCTGATTCGGACACGACCGAAAGTTGCCCGCGCTGTCCTCCAGCGGACTGTAAAGCCTGGCGTTTGCGATGAATTGTCGACCGCAACAGGCTACCCAGCAGCGGCGCATCCAGCCCGGCGGCGGGCAATACCAGATCGGCGCCGGCCTGCAGCGCCGCGCGTTCTGCGCCTGGTGGCACTGGCTGGTTCAGCAGGAGGATGACCACCGTCTGTGGGTTCGAGGCGAGCGAGCGAACGCGCGCAAGGTCGATGGAACTCGCATCTTCCGCAAGGATAATGAAAACATCGGCATTTTCGTTGTCCTGATGCGCCTTCGCGGTTGTGTGTTGAATGTCAAAATCGCTCGCGAGTTGCGCGAGTCTTGCTGCGATGGGCTCCTGCCGGACCCCGTCCGGATTTACCACAACAATGTTCCAATGGGAAGAATCAGGCATCGGTTACTACCGTTGTCTATATGAGGAAAAGCAACCCGATCAAACACCTGCCAAAGAGCGCGTTTGCACGGCTCTGATCAGGCGAGCGATATTCAGTTGCGGATATGCGATGGACAGTATTATACGGTACCAATGCGGAATGTCAATGCACTTATTAACCAATTTGATCGATATTGACCGGAAGTTTCCGGACGCAGGCGGCCATCCAGTAGGGAATTCCCTGATTCGCCCGAAGGTCAATCCGGATTGATCTGCAGGCGTCGATCAGGTAGAGTGGATGAAGAGGAAAAGGTTTATCCAACTGTTTGGAAAGCAGAGGAAAAGAATGTCGGAAACAAATAACGATCAAACGCGCACCGCAAAACTCCAGGGCAGCGCATATGATTTTGAAAACAAATTGGAAAAAGATCGCAGCAAAGAAGCGTTTGGTGAATCGGACGTAGAGAAGGAACAAAAAGAGCCGCCCGTCGGGCAGAATGAGGCTGAAAAGAAGCTGCGGAAAGATTATGAGGAACACCGCAATCAAGAACCGCAGACGCATGAATATGCGCGAAGCATGGATCGCGGCCGTGATGTAGAGAAAGATGGCAAAACCAACCCGGACGATCCGCGTAATGAGCAGGTTCCCTACGCGCCGCATGACAGCAGCGGAGCGAGCAAGGAAAGCCCCAGCGCCCGGGAGGAAGAAGATCGCTGAAGCAGGCAGCGCCGTATATCCGGATGGTTAAAAGCCGCGGTGCGGGTCACGCACGAACCGCACCAGGATCAGCGCGGTGAATAAGCCAACCACAGCCGCGACGATAAATGTTGTGCGGTAGCCGGCGCTATCGGCCAGCAGCCCGCCCAAAAACGGCGCCAGAATGGTAGCGGGGGCGATCAGGGTGTTGGCCATGCCGACATAGACGGGACGCTCGTGTTCCTCGCCGAAATCAAGCGACAGCGCCAGGCCGATGGTCCAATAAGCCACATTGCCGACACCCATCAGAACAATGACCGGGTAAAACAGGGCCAGGTCAACGGCCAGGTAGGCCAGCAAAGCGCTCAACGCGGTGCACACGGCGCCTAACGTTAACACCGCCTTGCGGCTCCAGCGGTCGGCCATCCAGCCCAAAAGCGGATTGGCGATGGTCTGGGTGATCAGCAGCACGCTGGTTAGCACCCCGGCGGTGAGTTCGTCCATATTCAAGTAGCGCACGGCATAAACAGTATAAAAGGCGGTGGCCATGCCGGCGAACTGGGTCAGAATGCGGCTGGCAAGAAACCAGCGAAAACTGATATTCTTGCTGAGGATGGCGCGCATATCCTTCCAGATATCAACCCGGGGTACCTCTAACCCGCCCAGCATGCGATCTTCCTCGCGTGTTTGCGCCAGGGCAAACCAGGAGACGACAAAAAAGCCGCAGGCGATAAAAAAGCTGATGGCATACCCGCGCGTATCGCTATGGCGCGAGAGGATATAACCCGCCGCCAGCGCGCCACCGCTGCCAAGCAGATTCGCCGCGGCAGACTGCAACCCAAAGAACGTGGCGCGCATATCCATGGGGATGATGCGACCGATCAGATTCTGCCACGGGTTGGCCGCCATACCGGCGCCCATTCCCTGCCATACCAGAAACAAGAAAGACAGCGCCAGCGCGAGCGTGGTGTTTATTTTCGGCAGAAGCAGCGCCACAATGGCCAGGCCCAAAAACGGCAGGCGTTCGTTGATGGTCATCCACAATGTGAGCGGTTTAAACCGTTCCAATCGCGAGATGCGCCCGGCCAAAAACAATTGCGGAAGCTGCCATCCCATGTTGTGAATGGCAGGGATGAGACCGATGAGAACGGCGGAACTGGTCATGGTGGAGAAAAACAGCGGCAGTACCGTGGTGAAGCTTGCAAAGCCGATGGCAAAACCAAAAAACGCCCCATCCAGTACGTTGAAGATGTAGTTATGTTTCAGGTTTCTGGAAGTGTGGACGTGCATGTTGTTTAATGACCTTCTGATTACAAGAAAAGACCCCGGCCTTGATTTGCCGAGGTCCAGAATGTGAAACGATCAAAACGCCGTTTCATCCGACGATCAGGCTGCGAACCCAGTATTTCTCAGGCAGTGAAACGCTGGGGCTGGAATTCTAGTATTCTTCCTCCTCGTCGTCGAGCCAGGTCTCATCATCCTCTTCTTCCTCGCCCTCGAGTTCTTCCCATTCATCCAGTTCTTCGTCTTCTTCCCCCCAATCATCCTCGCTGGCCGCTTCAGCATTGGGTGAGTAGGTCATGCAGCCAGAATCAGGATCCAGTTCAATCGCAGCAGCGGAGCAGAAACCATCATCCAAAAATGCACAATCGAGGTAGTGACAGCGGATTCTTGCCATTTTTCCTCCTACTAAGGGGTAATAATGTCTTTCTGGTTGCCATGGATCAGCCTGACAATGGAATTAACAAGAAGAGCCAGGATCACCACCGCGGAAATGACACAAAACGGACAAATTGCTTTGATAACATAAATCTCTACATAGGTAAGGTAGGCTGAATAAATTGTCCCCGCGAGTGCAATGCCAAAGAAGAGGATGGGGCTGTTATTCTCCCAGAATGCGCCTTTCGTTTCCAGAAATAAAATCGCGATGAGGAGCAAGTATGCACCCATGCCCAGGACCGATATCGGTATGCCCGCCAGCTCCGAGTAGACGCTCATGTTCACCGTCCAGCAATCGCCAACGCCTTCCAGGCACAGGGCTTTGTTGTTGGTCAACTTGATAATGGTAAGATACAGTGAGTCTACAAACCCAATCAATGCGAGAATGGACGATGCCAGGCGCAGGTTTCGGTCAAGTTTCATTCGCCCTCATTACCGATAGTGTAAAATTTTACTTCTGCTCCAACAGGGAGCGATTTTACCCCAGACGGCACAATCAGTAAAGCGTTTGCGTGCACTAATGCAAAGATATTTGCCGAACTTTGATTATTGGCTTGTTTTGCGTGATACACGCCGCCTTCCAGGCGCACCGAACCGCGTAAATAGCTCTCGCGTCCGTCTGATTCGATTGGCTCATCCAGCACGGCAGTGAATTGCTGCAGGGTGTGCTCCGGCAGCCCGGCCAGCGTGCGAATGGCGGGGGCAACGAACAGCAAAAAACCGACAAAAGCCGAGACCGGGTTGCCAGGCAGCCCGATGAGCGGAATGCCGCGGTACGCCCCGAACGCCAGGGGTTTGCCCGGACGGACGTTGACGCGCCAGAAGGTCAGGCTGCCGCTCCGTTCAAGAACGGCGCGGATATAATCAAACGCGCCCACGCTGACCCCCGCCGACGTAAGGATCAGGTCGGCGTGCTGCTCGACAGCGCTTTGCAGCAGTTGCTCAACCTGCTGCTGTTCATCGCGGGCAACGCCCAGCGAGATCAACTGCGCGCCGGATTGTTGTATCAGCGCGGAAAGCGTAAAGGAATTCGAGTCATAAATCTTGCCGGGTGACAGCGGTTCGCCCGGGGCGGCCAGTTCATCGCCGGAGGAAAGCAGCGCCACCCGCGGCCGGCGGAAGACGGGTACATGCAGCATCCCGAGCGCGGCCAGCAGCCCCAAATCCTGCGGGTTGAGTTGGCGGCCGGCTGGGAGCACTTCCGTCCCGGCGCGCAGATCGGAACCTTGCGGGCGCACATAATCGCCGGGTTTCACGGTTTTGAGAATGTCGATGTGTTCTGGCATGCCCGGTTGGGTTTCAGTATCTTCTACCGGGACGACCGCATTGGCCCCGGGTGGCAGTACCGCGCCGGTCATAATCCGCGCAGCTTCGCCGTTGCCAATCGCGCGGTCAGGGGCGAACCCGGCGGGGATATCGGCTACAAGCCGCAGGGACGCGGGGATCTGGCGCACATCCTCCGCGCGAACGGCGTAGCCGTCCATGCTGGAATTAGTAAAAGGCGGCAGATCCAGCGGCGATGTGAGCGCGCTGGAAAGCACGCGCCCCAACGCTTCGGGTAGCGTGACATTCTCCGTGGAGACGCGCGAAAAGGCGGTTTGAATACGAGTTTGCGCTTCGGTAACCGATAACATGCCGCTCACGAACTGGCTCCCCTCACGTGATTTGAGATTTGCAATCGCAATCGTTACCCGGGTTTGAACCGCCGTGCTTCCATCACATTGGGCAGGCTCTCCATCCTGGTCAGCACCCGGGCCAACTGCTCGATATCCCCTACTTCCAGGATGAGGTGAATCGTGGCGACATTGTGATTGACTTTCACGTTGATGTCAACCAGATTGATGCCTTCATTATTCAAAACACCAGAGATGTCCACCAGCAAACCCTGCCGGTCAAATGCCTTCACCTCGACCGTTACCGGGAAGGTGCGCTTGGGCTCGCCCCACGACACTTTGACGATGCGCTCGCGGTCGCGCAGGCGCAGGATGTTGGGGCAGTCCAGCCGGTGGATGGTGGCGCCGCGCCCGCGGGTGACATAGCCCACAATTTCATCGCCGGGGGCCGGGTTGCAGCAGCGCGCCATGCTGGTGAGGATACCCTTCAGACCCAGCACAGTAACGGTTGTGCTGGGATTTTTCGCGTCGGATGCGGGGTGAATGGCAAGAATCGAATCTTGCTTGGCCTTTTCCGCCTCCGACAGTTTATTCACCACGCGCCCGATGGAAACATCACCGCAGCCAATGCCGACGTACAAATCCTCGATGGTGCGATACTCGAAATCGTGCGCCAGGTTGTCCAGATTGAAGTCCGCAATCCCCAGCCGGCGAATTTCGCGCTCGACGATGACCTTACCCTGGGCCAGGTTCTGCTCGCGGTCTTGCTGTTTGAACCACTGCTTGATCTTGGCGCGCGCGCGCTGGGTTTTCACCAGCCCCAAATTGGGGTTTAACCAGTCGCGGCTCGGCCCGCCCTGTTTGGAGGTTAGGATCACCACCTGGTCGCCGGTTTTCAGGCTGTAGTCCAGGGTGACCAGCTTGCCGTTGACCTTGGCGCCGCGGCAGCGGTGGCCGACATCGGTGTGCACATGGTAGGCAAAGTCGATGGGCGTCGCGCCGGCCGGCAGGTCGATGATATCGCCGCGCGGTGTGAAGGTGTACACGCGGTCCTGGAAGACATCGGTCTTCATGCTGTCCATGAATTCCGTGGCATCATCCACGTCGGTGCGCCAGTCCATCAGTTTGCGGATCCAGGTGATGCGGCGCTCGTAGGCTTCGTCGCGGCGGCCGTGTTCCTTGTAGCGCCAGTGGGCGGCGATGCCGTACTCGGCGTTCTGGTGCATCTCTTTGGTGCGGATCTGCACTTCGAGCGGTTTACCGTCATCCCAAATGACGGCGGTGTGGATCGACTGGTAGAAATTGTCTTTGGGCGCGGCGATGTAATCATCAAACTCGTGCGGGATCGGCCGCCAGTGGGTGTGAATGACCCCCAGCGCGGCGTAGCAATCCTGCACGCTATCGACGATCAGGCGGATACCGCGCACGTCGCGCACCATTTCGAACGGCCGGTTTTTTTCCACCATTTTGTGATAGATTGAGTAGATATGCTTGGGGCGGCCGGAAATATCGGCTTTGATCGACAACTGGGCGAGCACTTCCTGCACGCGCTGGATGATGTCGGAGACCTGTTTTTCACGGTCGGTGCGGCGCTCGGCCAGGTGCTCAGCGATTTCTTTATACTTCACCGGGTCAACATAGCGGAAGGCCAGGTCTTCCAGCTCCCATTTCATCTGCCAGATACCCAGGCGGTTGGCCAGTGGGGCGAAGATTTCCAGCGTCTGGCGGGCGATGCGCTTGCGCTTGACCTCGGGCATATAGCCCAGGGTGCGCATGTTGTGCACGCGGTCGGCCAGTTTGATCAGCACCACGCGGATATCGTCGCCCATGGCGAGGAAGGTTTTGCGCAGCGTTTCGGAGGTCATGTCGCGCTTGCGCCCGCGCGGGCTGATTTCCAGCCCGTAGCTGGTATCGTCTACGTCCGACTGGCCCGCCAGCACCGGCTCTTCGGCGTTGTTCTGGTGCTGGTCGCCGCGCGAGACGCGCGGCAGGTTGGTCAGCTTGGTGACACCGTCGACCAGGTTGGCGATCTCGTCGCTGAACTCGCTGCGGATATCCGAGAGCGTGACGGAGGTATCCTCGACCGTATCGTGCAACAGCCCGGCGATCACCACCGCGGGCGGCACGCGCATCTCCGCCAGGATGGCGGCGACCGCGACGCAGTGGGTGACGTACGGCTCACCAGACGCGCGTTTTTGCCCCGCATGAGCTTGCTCTGCAAAGCGATAGGCTTTGAGAATCAACTCGCGGTCTACCACGCTATATGTATCTGGTAGAACCTCCATCAGGCTATCGATTTTCATTGATGCTGTTCCCGGTATGGTTGGCAGTTTCCGTCACAAAAGTTGACATAGTATAACCATTAATGAAGGGTAAATGCAAGGATATCCACC
>CALDSL010000573.1 GCA_937920255.1 uncultured Anaerolineaceae bacterium
CTGAGATCCGTGAGTATTTCCGCTGGCGCGATCCGCTGCACGAGGCGGAGGAGGCATTCTTCACCCGGCTGGGGTACATTGACGTGCAGCACCTGTGCCCGCGCATCCGCGCCGAGGTGTACCTGAGCACCGGGCTGCGGGATACAATCTGCCCTCCGTCGACGCAGTTCGCGGCGTATAACAAGATTCGCGCGCCCAAGCACATGGCCTTGTACCCCGATTTTGGTCACGAGCACATGACGGGGATCAACGACCGCATCTTCGAATTCTTGAGCGAATTGTAAGAGCGTTAACACGAATAAGAACCGAATAAAACCGAATATTACGAATAGGGCTTTAAGGTTTAATCACGAATAAAAGCCGAATTTCCACGAATGACACGAATAGAGCTTTAAAACGTTATCACGAATAAGAACCGAATAAAACCGAATATCGCGAATAGAGCTTTTTAAACAAAAAACGAGAGCCGTTCCGTTGATAAAGCTCTATTCGTGTCATTCGGTCTTATTCGGCTTTTATTCGTGATAACGCTTTTAAGCTCTTATTCGTGATTAAGCTCTTTCCCTCGTATTTCAAACACGCCAGCGCAGTTGGAGATGGCGTGAAAGCGCGCGTCCAGGCCGGCGGCGGCGAGGGCGGGGAGGGTTTCATCGGCCAGCCAGTAGTATTCCTGCTCCCATTCGTCGCCCAGGGCGCGGCGCAGTGCCTCCTGCCCGGCGGCGGTGAGGAAGGCAATATCGCCGACCAGCAGCGGCGCGCCTGGGCGCAGGTGATTTGTCACCAGCCGGCGGGCGAGGGCCACTTTTTCCTCCAGCAGGAAATGGTGGAAGGTGTAGCCGGATACGATGGCGTCGTAGCGCCGCGGAAACGCCGCGGGCAGCGGGTCGCGCACATCGGCGTGGGCGAAGACGGCCCCGGGCAGTTTGGCGCGGGCGCGGACAAGCATCTCTTCCGAGAAATCGACGCCCCACACGCGGCAGCCGGCGCGCGCAAACAACGCAGCGATGGCGCCGGTGCCGGTGCCCAGGTCGAGCACCGCCGCGCCGGGCGGCAGCGCGGCCAGGTCGAAGATGGCGCGCAGCACCTGCGGGTAGCCGGTGAAGGGAAAATCGCTGCTCTGGACGCTTTCATCATAGGTCGCGGCCCAGTCGTCAAATTCGGATGGGGGGAAGAGGTCGATGGGCATGCGTCAATGATAACATGGGTGGCGGGGATGTATTCTTTCCATACACCTTTTTTGGAGTAGAATGTGAGCAACGGTATATACCGCGCCGGGGCGTGGAACTTTCCGCGCCTGAAAACGTCTTAACCGCAGTTGGAACCATCTTCTTAATTATTTCAAGAAAAACCATTTGAGGGCGGCGGAATTGGCCGCTCCGCAGAGGGAACCGTTATGGTGGAAGTCGTTGAACTGGACGAATACGTGCCGGCCGCGCGAAGTGAACGCGCGCGCTGGCTGTTGAGCATCTGGTTGAAGCCGTGGCGCACGCTGCAGAGCATCCTGCGCGAAGAGCGTGGGGTGTGGCTGCTGCCGCTACTGGTACTTTCGGCGCTGGCGCTGGCGGGGGTGTTCGCCGCCGGCCCGCTGCGGCAGGCAGCCGTGGCTGCCGCGCCGGTGGAACCGCCGCCCGGGTTTGAGTGGATGACGCCTGAACAGCAGGAGCAGTACATGCAGGCGCAGGCCAGCGCCTCGGGGCCGGTGCAGACGTACGTCTTCCCGGCGATTGGCGCGCTGGCGGGGGTGTGGGTGAGCTGGTTCGCGCTCGGCGCGATGCTGCATCTGGCGCTGACCATGCTGGGCAGCCGCGGCACGAGCACGTCCGCGTTTAACCTCACCGCATGGGCTAGCCTGCCGTTTGCGCTGCGCAGCCTGGTGCAACTGGCGGCGATGCTGTTTGGCAAGATCCTGGTGCAAAACAGCGGTCTGTCCGGGTTTTTGGCCGCCGACGCGCAGGGCGGGCTGCTGTACGCGCGCCTGCTGCTGGCGGCGGTGGATTTGTACCTGATCTGGCAGATTGTGCTGCTGTGGTTGGGGGCGCGCATCTCTGGCCTGCCGAAGGGCAAGGCCTTGCTGGGCGTGCTGGCGTCGGTGCTGCTGCTGGTGGGGTTGGGCGCGCTGTTGCGCTTCCTGGTGGCGCAATTGGCCGGCCTTTCGACCAACGGGCTTTTTTTCTTCTAGACGAACGCGAAAATCATGGACGAAACCAACGCCTACATCCGCATACGCGGGCTGCGCAAGGTGTACCAGATGGGGCATACTAAAGTCCATGCCCTGGACGGGGTGGATCTGGATATTCCGCGCGGCAGCTTCACGGTGTTGATGGGGCCGTCGGGGTCGGGCAAGAGCACGCTGCTGTACCTGCTGGGCGGGCTGGACCGGCCGACGAGCGGCAAGATCCAGGTGGGCGAGCAGGACCTGAACAGCATGGACGAAAACGCGCTGGCGGTGTACCGGCGGCGGACACTGGGGTTTATCTTCCAGCAGTTCAACCTGGTTTCGAGCATGAACACGCTGGAAAACATCTCGTTCCCCATGCGCTTCAACGGCAGTTCGAGTAAAGCGCGCCACCAGCGCGCGGCAAGGCTGCTGGAACAACTGGGGATGGAAAAATATACCCGCCACCGCCCAACCGAAATGTCGGGCGGGCAGCAGCAGCGCGTGGCCATCGCCCGCGCGCTGGTCAACGACCCGCCTGTGATTCTGGCCGACGAGCCGACCGGCAACCTGGACACGGCCACCGGCTTTACGGTGATGCAGATGCTCTCCGACTTACACAAGGAAGGGCGCACGGTGGTGGTAGTGACGCATGACCCGCGCATGGCGCGTTTTGCCACACGAATGATCTATATTCTGGACGGCCGCCTGGTGAGCAAGGAAGACTACGACCAGGCGATTGCCACCCAGGAATAAATGCTGGAGGGAACCGGTACGATGAAGACTCGAACAAACAAAATCCTGACCGCCGCACTGCTGGCCGTGATCCTGCTCGCGGCGCTGCCGGCAGTGGCAAGCGCGCAAACCGACACGCCGGAAGCGCCAGACATGACCGCCGAGCGACCACTGATTGTGATCGAGTCGACCTATATGGACAAAGACAACGTCGCCCCCGGCGACAGTTTCCGGCTGTTCCTTTCCATCAAGAACGTCGGCCGGGCTGACGCGCACAACCTGATCTTTACCTTCCAGAGCGGCGATTTCCTGCCCGAGGATACGGGCGGGGTGGTGGCGGTGGGGTCGCTGGCGCGCGGCAAGACGCGCGAGATATCGCAGGCGTTTAACGTCAGCACCAGTCTGTGGGGCAAGATCAACGGCAGCGTGCCGGTGACACTGAGCTATACCAATGAGATGGGCGCGCCGTATTCTGAGGGCTTCAGCCTGACACTGCCGGTGCGCGGCTGGTCGGCCGGCGCGGCGGCCACCGCCACACCCACGCCCACCGGAACAGCCCAGCCGCGCGCGCAGATGGTCGTCACCGGTTACAAGACCGACGTCGACCCGCTCCAACCCGGCTCGGTGTTCAACCTGAGCCTGGAGATCGCCAACATGGGCAGCAGCCGGGCCAGTTCGGTGGCGCTGGTGTTTGGCGGCGGGGTTTCAGGCGATTCCACCTCGCTGGACGGCACGCCGATCCCGGGCGGGGTGGGCGGCAGCGGGGCGGACCTGAGCGTGTTCGCGCCGCTGGGGTCGTCGAACCTGCAGTATTTGGGTGACGTGCCCCCAGGCGGCACGCTGAAGTTCGAGCAGCAGTTGATCGTCAACGTCTCGGCCAACCCGGGCGCGTATGCGCTCAAGCTCTCGCTCGTGTACACCGATGAGAAGAGCCGGCGCGTGGTGGATGACCAGGTGATCACGCTGCTGGTGTACCAGATCCCGCAGATTGAGGTGAATTTTTATCGCGACCCGGGGATGATCATGGCCATGCAGCCCAACAGCCTGCCCCTGCAGGTAGTCAACCTGGGGCGCAAGACCACCGTGCTGGGCAATATGACTGTCAGCACTGACAGTGGCGCGGAGTTGATGAACAACGTCAGCCTGATCGGCACGCTGGACGCGGGCGGCTACTTCCCGCTGGACGTGATGCTGATCCCCAACACGCCGGGCGAGATCGAGCTGAAGATTCTCATTCATTACACCGATGATTTCAACCAGCAGCGCCAGATCGAAAAAACGCTGCCGGTGACGGTGGTGGAAGGCATGCCGCCGGATATGGGGCCGGGGATGGGACCCGACCAGCCCGGCATGAACGGCGAGCTTCCGACCGATATGGGCGGCCCGGCTGCGGAAGAGACCTTCTGGCAGAAGGTGGTGCGCTTCTTCAAGGGCCTGATCGGGTTGGACAGCGGCACGCCCACGCCAGCGGTCGAGCCGGGGATGCCGGTGGACCCGGGCATGCCACCCGAGGGCATGGGCGAACCACTCGGATAGAGGCGATATGCGTCTTTTGGATCTCCTCGGACTGATCTTCTATAACCTCAGCCGGCGCAAGGGGCGCGTGGCGCTGACCGCCATCGGCGTGGTGATCGGCACGGCCGCAGTAGTGATCCTGGTCTCGCTGGGCAATGGGCTGCAACGCAGCGCCACCAGCCAGTTGGGCGGGATCTCTGACCTGACCTCGATCATGGTTTTCCCCCAGTACGAGGAACAGATGGCGGGACCCGGGATGAGCGTGAGCGGGCCCTCGACCGTCAAGCTGCTGACCGAGAGCGTGATCGCGGATATCACCGCCATCCCGCACGTGACGGCGGTGATCCCGCGCGATTACCTGCGCACGATGAGCGTGATCAACTACGCGCGCCTGGAAGCCTGGGCGAACGTGATGGGCGTGGGCGCCCAGGACGTGGCCGACCTGGGGTATACCGTCAAGGAAGGGGTCGGCACGCTCGAACGCGGCACAGCCGTGATCGGCGAGCCGATGCTGCGCAACTTTATGGATCCCAAGATGCGCCCCGGGCAGGAGCCGCCTGAACCGCCGGATCTGCTCGACCAGCAGGTCAAGCTGGTGATCACCAAGTATACCAACGACGGGCAGGAAGTGCGCAAGACGGTGCAGTTGCGGATCGTGGGCATACTCAAAGAGTCGCGCAACGAGGGTGATTATTCGCTCATCGTCAACATGAACGACATGCAGGGCTGGAACGAGTGGGCGATCGGCAAGCGCATCAACCGCGCCCGCGAAGGCTACGAGCAGGTGACAGTAAAGGTCGATAGCGTGGACAACGTGCTGGCGGTAGCCGACAGCATCACCGCGTTGGGCTTCCAGGCCTACACGCCGCAATCGGCGGTGCAGGGCGTGAGCAATTTTTACATCATCATCCAGGTGGTGTTTGGCGGGGTGGGTGCGGTGGCGCTGCTGGTGGCGGCGATCGGTATCGCCAATACGATGGCGATGGCGATCCTCGAACGCACGCGCGAGATCGGGTTGATGAAGGCGATTGGCGCCACCAACCGGGATGTGCTGAGCATCTTCCTGGGCGAGGCGGCCGGGATCGGTTTTATCGGCGGGCTGGGCGGTGTGGGGCTGGGCTGGCTGGTAGGCCAGGCGATCAACGCCGTGGCCTTGCCGTACCTGGCCAGCCAGGCGGCGCAGATGGGCACGCCACCGCCCGACGCGGCGGTGTACACGCCGCTGTGGCTGCCGGTGTTTGCGGTGGTGTTCGCCACGCTGATCGGGTTGATCTCGGGGTTGTACCCGGCGCTGCGCGCGGCAACATTGGTGCCGGTGGTGGCGTTGAAATATGAATAATATTGATCGTGCCGCCTGCAGGCGGCACGATCAATATTATTGCCAGTTTGCGCCATTTTATGGCGCGGGCGTGAACTTTAGCTGCTCGCCGCCGGCGCCGGCGATGACCAGGCTGTCGTTGCTGAGTTCGTAGGTGGCGGCCTGGTTGAGCGCGTTCAAATAGGCCGATTCCTGGTCGGTGACGGCCTGATCGGCGCAGGCCATGAGCGTGCTGACCAGGTTGTGAAAGCTGATGCTATTGCCGCGGGTTTCGTAGCTGCCGCCGTAGCTGTTGCAGCCGGCATTGCCGCCGACCTGGCCGTCGGTTTCAAAGTTGAGCGTGATGGTGGAACCGGATACCGGTGGCGCTTCCGCGCCGTCGCGGGTCAGTGCGGCGAGCACCCAGCGGGTGCCACCCAGTGAGCCGGTGGGCGCAATGGTCGTTCCCTCGCCGCCAGGGGTGGCGGCTGGGGTAGCTGTGGCCTGCGGCGCAGCGGTACATGCCGCCAGCAGCAGGGACAGGGATAGGATCAAGATCGATATTCGTTTCATGCAAACCTCCATGAAAAGTATATCATTCTTGTCAATATTGTATTTTGTATCGATGCAGCCAGCTCCGCGCATATCATGCACGGAGCTGGCTGCATTTGCGCGGTTATTGCTGCGCTAGCAGGTGGAACACTCTGGCTGCAGCGCTGGCGGGTCGGCATCGGCGGGTGTGGGCGCGAGGCCGCTGAGAGCCCGGTCGGCCTGCTGCAAGTCGGCTGAAATGGCGGCGGCCAGGTCGGCGCAGTAGGGCGGCAGGTGAATGTTGCGGTGGCCGCTCTTGACCCAGCGCGTGGTTAACCCACCCTGTACAAGCCGGTCCCAGCCCAGGGTCGCGTCCAACGGGCCGAACAGCGCGCCGCTGATGGTTGGGTAGCGCGCAAGGTACAGCGCCATGCGGTACGGGTACGGACAGGGATGATAGGCTTCCACCATCAAAACCTGTTTGAGCAGCAAATCCTTTTGAAAATCAGGCAGCGGGGTGGTATCGTCGAGGATGATGTCCTGCATCTCGTACTTGACCGGCACGCGGCGGTACTGCACGCGCCGGGAAACCGAGCGGATCAGATTGAGCAGGCGCTGGCGGATGCCGGTTTTGCCGAGCTCGCGGTAATCGCGCAGCCAGTAAGGGATGCTGCGGAAGAAGGCAGCGATACGGAGCGGGCTGAGGAATGGGACGTAATCGCGCGGCGTGTTGGGCGGCTCGCCTTCAATGTTGGCCACCAAGTCTACCATGTCGCCGCGCGCGGCCAGCTCGCAGGCCACGGCGTAGGCGATGATGCCGCCGGTGCAGTAGCCGCCCAGCCGGTACGGGCCTTCTGGCTGCACCTGTTTGATGGCGCGGATATAACGCTCGACCATGGCTTCGATGGTAGTATCGGGGGCTTCGCCCTGGCCCAGGCCGGCCGCCTGCACGCCGTAGATCGGGTAATGCGGGTCGATGGCCTGGATCAGATGAGAATAGCCGACCACGCCGCCGCCCCAGCCGTGGATCAGGAACAGCGGCAGGCGGTCGCCGCCGGGGCGCAGTGGGATGACAGTGGAAGGCTGGTAAGCATATTCGTGGGCTTCGATGAAGCGCGCCAGCTGGCGGATGGTGGGTGAGCGGAATAGCTCGGAAACCGGCAGACGCAGCCCCAGTTTGCTTTCGAGCTGCGAGAAAATGCGCACGCCCAGCAGCGAGTTGCCGCCCAGGTCAAAATAATTCTGGTCAACGTGGATGGGCTTGACCCCGAGCACATCTTCCCAGATGACGATCAACTCGACTTCCAGGTTGGTTTCCGGCAGGGGGTGGTCATCCGCGCTGGTTTGGGTTGTTTCCGGTTCGGGCAGGGCGCGTTTATCGATCTTGCCGTGGGGCGTGATGGGGAACTCCGGCAGGTTGACGTAATCGGTGGGCAGCATGTAGGCCGGCAGGGTCTGGTGCAGAAAATCGCGCACGGTGTCGGCGTCCACGCGGCCGTTGTTGGAAACCACGTACGCCACCAGCCGCTGCGATGCGCCAGGGCTGCCTTTGACCAGCACCACGGCCTGTTTGACTTGCGGGTGCGCGCTCAGGCGGGTCTCGATCTCGCCCAACTCAATGCGGAAACCGTGCAGCTTAACCTGGTTGTCGAAACGGCCGAGGAACTCGAGCTCGCCGGTGGGCAGCCAGCGCACACGGTCGCCGGTCTTGTACATGGTCTTCCCCGGTTCGGCGCGGAACGGATCGGGCAGGAAGACCGCCGCGCTCTCCTCGGGCATGTTCTGGTAGCGCAGGGCGGTGTCACCGCCGATGTACAGCTCGCCGGGCGTGCCGCGCGGCGCCAGGTTGCGGCTGCGGTCGAGCACGTAGACGCTGTGGTTGGGCAGCGGCAGGCCGATGGGGAAGCGCGACCACCCGGCCGGGTCGCCGTCCTTGGGGGACGGAACGAACATGGTGGTGGTGATGGCGGCCTCGGTTGGGCCATAGGTGTTGATCCAGCGCACGTGCTCAGCGCCGGGAATTTGGCTCCAGGTGATGTAGTCCTGAATATTCGGCTCTTCGGCGTAGACCATCATCTTGACCAGGTCATCCGGCACGGGCTGGCTGCTGAGCGCCAGACCGCGCGTCCACTCGCTCCAGAAGGATGCGGGGATCGACATGGCGGTGACGCGCTCTTCGCGCAGTACGCGGTTGAACTCGTCCACAGAGAGCAGCCCGCCGGGGCGGGGGATGACCGTGCCCCCGCTAATCAGGCAGGGCAAAATTTCTTCGAAGGCAGCGTCAAAGCCGATGGCGGCGAAGAACAGGAAGTTGTCTGCCGGGGTCAGCTTGAGGTAATCGCGCATGGCGGCGGTGTCGTTGGCCAGCGCGCCGTGCGAGGTGACCACGCCTTTGGGGCGGCCAGTGGAGCCGGAGGTGTAGGTGACGTAGCCCGCTTCGTCCCAGGCGGGCACGTGGGCACTGAAATCCTGCGAGGCGGGCGGCAGGTCGCGGATATTGACGCGCTGGCCGGTGTACTGCGCGGTGCGCGCGTCCATCGCCGGCTCGGTGACGATGATGTCGATGCCGGAGTCGTGGATCATGTAGGCCAGGCGGTCGTCGGGATAGGTGGGGTCGAGGGGTATGTACAGCCCGCCGCTCTTTTTGATGCCCACCAAACCGAAGATCATATCCAACCGGTCTTCCAGCAACATACCCACTGGCGTGCCTGGGCGCACGCCGCGTGCGCGCAGCGTGGCGGCCAGTGCGTCTGTGCGCCGGTCCAACTCGCGGTAGGTGAAGCTGCGCTCGCCGCGCCGGACGGCGATCGCATCTGGCGCGCGCGCCACCTGACCGGCGAAGGCCTGGGTGAATGGCCGGCCGATATCAGGGATGGCGATTGCGTCGACGCCGCCCAACAGGCTGCGCCGCTCATCGGCGGAGAGCATGGGAGCCAGGTCCAGCGCGCCGTCGGGGTTATCCAGCAGGGCCTGGAGCAGGCTGGTGAAGTGCTGAAAGATCGTCTCGGGAGAAACCAGATCGAGCACCGGGCCGGGGATGTCAAAACCCAGTTCCACGCGGCCCTGGTCAAGATCGGGGTTGAGCACGTTGAGGCACAGGTCGAGCGCTTCGGTGTTGTTGAACCACCAGGTCTCCACCGCTTCGGCGTGGCCGGGGTAAGGGCGGTTGTGGAAGTTGAAAATGACGTTGTAGTAGGTGTTGTCGGGGTTGGTCACCGGGTAACGGCTGTGGGCGGCATTGCGACGCGATTCCTCGCGCACGCGCTCGTACAGGGCGCGGAATGTGTCTGTGGGGTGGATTTGCACGCGCAGCGGCGCAGCCTGGACGGTCAACCCCGGCACCTGGCGCGCGATGCCCGGCCGGTTGAGGTAGGGCATGGCGACCATGAAATCATCCTGGCCGCTGATGCGGTACAGGAAGGCGGCAAAGGCGGTCAGCAGCAGGTTGAACAGGGCCACGTTGGTGGTGTGGCCGGCGAAGTGCGGTTCAGCCAACCGCCGGCGGATCTGATCCACCATGGCAGACGGCAGGCTGGTGTGCTTGCGGTAGACCGGGATGACCCTGGCATTGCCGGTATAGCCGTAGATATTGACGCGCCCGGGCGCGTCTTTGAGATACTCGCGCCAGTAAGCCTGGTCTTCGTGGAATTTATCGGAAACGCGGTACTGCTGGTCGCTTTCGAGCAGCAGCGACATGGGCGGCAGCGGGTTCGGGCCGGGATCTTCGCCGGCGCGCAGGGCGGCATGGATGGCCTTAAGCCGCTCGAACAGCAGGAACAGGCCCCAGCTATCGGCGACGATGTGGTGCACGCAGGCCACCCAATAGGCGTGCCGGTCGTCGACCAGCGCCAGCCAGAAGCCGACCAGCGGATCGGTGATATTGACCGGCTGGCTGGCGACAGTTTCCGCCCACCGGCGGTAGGCTGCGTGTGGATCGGCATCGCCGGAAAAATCGACCACCTGCAAGCTGAGTACGCTGCGCTGGAGGACGGCCTGGCGGGCGCGGCCATCGGCTTCGAAGACGCGCAGGCGCAGGCAGTCCGCTTCCTGAACCAGCACTTGAAATGCCTGCTGGTACAGGTTGGGATCGGCGGGTGTGTCCAGGCGGTAGGCAAAGGTGAGGTTGTGCAGGGGGGAAAGCCCGCCCTGGAGGTCGCTGAGGTAGATTTGATCCTGGCTACAGGTAAATTCCTTCCAGAGGATGGTGGAATCAGTGTTTAATACCATTTCGGTGTCTCCCGGTAAGCATCGCTGTTTGTATAACGTGAAAATGATGATTTTGGTACATTGAAAAACTTAAAAATCGGCGATAACCCTGCCATAAGGGAGCGCTGCATCAACGGGCACGGCATACGGGCACTGTTTTGGCACCGGCAGCATGGAGACTCAGCCGGAAATGCCAGGGTTTCGATTGTTCTACGTGAGGAAACCTCTGCCGGAGAAACCTAGGGTTGTATAGCCTGCCAACCCAATTTTCCCCCTATATTTCATTATAATGCAATCCTGGGAAGAATCAAGAGGTTGGTTTGGTAGTTTACAGCGGGTTGCGACGCGGATGCGGGCATGCGGAATGGTGATTCTCGTGGCCTTAACCGGATTGGCGCGAATCAAAAACCCCGCCGGTTGGGCGGGGTTTACTGGATCAGGAGATTTCGAGTTCCATCGGCTGGCGGCAGATCTTGGCGTCGCGGGTGCGGCTGAGCACCTGGCCGACCAGTTCCTGCGGCACGTCGACAAACGCGCGGTTGGACTGAATGCGGATCTTGCCGATCACGTGGCCGGGGATGTCGGCGCGCGAGGCGATGACGCCTACCACTTCGTTCGGGCTGAGCCCGTGTTGGCGGCCGGCGTTGAGCTTGAGCCGCACCATGCCCGGTTCGCGAGCAAAACCCTCGGGGCCCTTGAAGGGGCCGTTGCGCGAGGTGCCGGCGGGGGCCGAGACGCGGGCGCGCGGGGCGCGCGGCGCCTCGGGGCGCGGGCGGGTTTCGATGACTTCGCTGACCGCGTAGATGGGGCGCTGCTTTTCCTCGCTGCGCGCCACTTTGAGGGCGGCGGCGGCGATGTCCAGCGGGTCGAACCCCTGGGCGATCAACTGCTCGGCCATTTCGCGCTCGCGGATGCAGCGGCCGCGGTTGAGCCACACGCTGACTTTGTGCAGCAGCTTCTGCTCGCGCAGCGCGCGGATTTCATCCTCGCTGGGAACCGGCGTGCGGGTGATCTTCTTGCGGGTGAAGGCCTCGACGTGCGCCAGGCGGCGGCGTTCACGGGTGGACACCAGCGTGATGGCGATGCCGGTCTTGCCGGCGCGCCCGGTGCGGCCGATGCGGTGCACGTAGATCTCGGGATCTTCGGGCAGCTCGTAGTTGAACACATGCGAGATGTTGTCGATATCCAGACCGCGGGCGGCCACATCGGTGGCGACCAGCACCTGGATCTGCTCCTGGCGGAAGCGGTTGAGGGTGCGCTCGCGCGCGTCCTGGCTCAACTCACCGCTCAGGGCCTCGGCCGGGTAGCCGCGCGAGGAAAGCTCGCTGGCCAGGTCGCCGGTGTCGGCGCGGGTGCGCACGAAGATCAGCGCACTGGTGATGTCTTCCATCTCGAACAGGCGGGTCAGCGCGGCGACTTTATCGCCCGGGTTGACCAGGTAATAGCGCTGCTCGATGGTGTCGACGGTGACCTGCTCGCGCTGGATGGTGACCGGCTGCGGGTTGCGCATGTAGCGCTCCGCCAGGCGGCGTATTTCAGCGGGCAGGGTGGCGGAGAACAGCGCGGTCTGGCGCTCTGCGGGGGTGGCGGCGAGGATGGTTTCAATATCCTCGATGAAACCCATGCTGAGCATCTCGTCGGCCTCGTCCAGCACCACGGTGCGCACGCTGCCGAGCTGGAGCGCGTCGCGCTTGATTAGATCGAGCAGTCGGCCGGGGGTGCCGACGACAATATCCACGCCGCGGCGAAGCTGGCCGAGCTGCGGGCCGTAGGCCGCGCCGCCGTAAACGGTCAGCACGCGCACGTCCATGAAGCGGCCGTACTCTTTGATGGCATTGGTGACCTGCAGGGCAAGCTCGCGGGTGGGTACGACCACCAGAGCCTGCACGCCGGTGGTCTCCGAGGTGAGGTTATGGATGAGCGGCAGGCCAAAGGCAGCGGTTTTGCCGGTGCCGGTTTGCGCCTGGCCGATGATATCACGGCCTTCCAGAAGCAGCGGGATGACCCCGGCCTGGATGGGTGTGGGGCTTTCGTAGCCCTGTTCGGTGACAGCCTGAACCAACTGCGGGTGCAGGTTTAATTGGGTAAATTCGGTTATCATCAAAAACTCCAAAAAATAAAGAATGCTGGAAGTGTTTTGATGATCTCCGAAGGCCCGTGTTGGCGATTATGGACTGTGGGGCGCGGCTCCTCGCGGAGCGGCGCGTACTGCCAACAAAAATGCCCGGTGCTTGTTCGCCGGGCAATCATCCGAAAGCAACAAAACAATTCCCTGAAAACGTCCGGTCCGTTCGGACCGCGGAGGACAGTATACCATGTTTTGAGGGAATGAAAAGGGTTTTTTCCAACCCTCGCGCAGGCAAATTGTGGAAATGGGGACTGGACAAACGTTTGCAGCGGACTATAATAATCAATATCCCTTACCTTTAAATCGAATATCTGGCATTGGTGGTTATCACCCTTTGTGTTCATGTGGAGGGCTTGCATGCGCAGTCTTTTCTTGCCGATGGTTGGATGGGTGACCGCGGCCGCCGTTTTGGGGTTTGCGATCAGCGCCGTATTTGCCGGAAAATTGCGGCTGGCGCGGCATCGTTTTCTCATCGCATATGTCGCGCTGGTGGCAATCTTTCTGGGGTTGTTCGCGCGTTCCACCGGGTTGGATGTGGGCGAGATGCTGGCGCGCCAGTGGTGGTGGGGCATCGTGGCGGGAGTGCTGGTGAGCATATTTGTTGTGCGCAACGTGCGTTCGCAGCCGGCTGGCCGCAGCGCGGCTGGCGCGCAACTGGCCGCCGACCTGACCTGGGCCGGGCTGATCTACGGCCTGACCGATGCGCTGTTCCTAAATGTGATGCCAGTGGCGGCGATCTGGGCCGGCACGGCGCAATACGGTTGGGCGCAGACCGGATGGGGAAGGCTGGGCGTGGGCGTGCTGGCGTTGATTGCCAGCCTGCTGGTGGCCCTGGCATACCACCTGGGATATCCCGAGTTTCGCGATAAAAATATCAAGCTGCCGTTGATTGGGAACACGATCATCACCCTGGCGTTTCTTCTCAGCGGCAGCCCGCTGGGGAGCATCATCAGCCACACGGTGATGCATATTGCCGCGGTGCTGCACGGGCCGGAGACGACCAGCCAGCTTCCACCGCATTACCAAACCGATCTGACCTATCGATGACGAGGAAGAAAATGAATGCTGTAAAGAATGCACTTCGTACGATCATTACATTTCGTTGGAACCCGAATAAAGACCTGGCGGCCGTGCTTGTTTCATGGCTGCTGGTCACCGGTGCGCTTTATACCGCAACCGTGATTGTCACCCCTGAGCTGGGCGGTGGGATGGCATACTTTGCACTGTATGGTATCGTGGCGGCTGCGTTGTTTGGCGTTGGCATACCGCTGGCGTGGACCGTGGCGGTTCGCAAACGCCCGATCCAGGATTTGGGCATCACCACCCGGCTGCTGGGTGTCAGCATTGTGCTGCAACTGGTATTCGCCGGGCTGCAGTACATGGGCACGCTGGCGAAAACACAGCTACCCGCGATGAGCAGCCTGCTCCCGCTGGTGGGGCTGGCGCTGGCCATCGGCTTTTTTGAGGCTGTGTTCTGGCGCGGGTGGGTGCTGCTGCGGCTGGAAGAAGCGTTTGGGCTGATCCCGGCGGTGCTACTGGGTTCGGCGCTGTACGCTGTCTACCACGTCGGTTACGGGATGCCGTTCAGCGAAATCGCCTTTCTGTTCCTGATCGGCGTCATGTATGCGGTGACGTTTCGCATCACGCGCAGTGTTTTTCTCCTCTGGCCAATTTTCCAACCCATGGGCCAGTTGGTCACGCTGGTGAAAGATCAGTTGTCGCTGCCGGCGATCGCCGCGCTCGGTTTTCTTGAGGTCTTTGTGTTGATGGCGCTGCTGGTGTGGCTGGCAAACCGTTACCACAAGAAGCAGCATGCGCGGCTGGTGAAAACACACAGCACCGCAGATTGACATATGAGTGGCGGCTTCCGGCAGCCTGCCGGAAGCCGGTTTCTATATCGCGGGCATGTCGCGGCTGGCGATGATGTCGACGCCGCTGTCGAGGGCGTTGGCGAGGATGACGGCGTCCATGCGCACCGGGGCGTCGATTTCGACATGGCGCAGCAGCGCCATCAACTCGCGTATTTTGCCTTTCTGGAACGGCTCGGAGGTGTAGACCGGCAGCAGCGGATGCACGCCGCCGCGCACGCGCACGGTGGTGGCCACCATACGGCGCGGGTCGACCATTTCGCGGCGCGCGTATTCGTGCCCGCGCTTGCAGCCGGGCTTGATCTCGACGATCGTATCGCCCTGTTTGCTGACCTCCAGGGTGCAGCCTTTGGGGCAGGTGATGCACAGGATTTTGGTGGTATCGATAATGGGCATGGTGGCCTCCCTTTAACGTTTCACAACAGCGACGGTCAGGCTGTCGGCGATCTGGACTTCGTCATAGGCGC
>CALDSL010000574.1 GCA_937920255.1 uncultured Anaerolineaceae bacterium
CCGGCGGAGCGTACTTCTACCTGGATGCCAGCCTGGATTCCAGCAACGCCATCCTGACCATCCCCATGACCGGTTTCATGGACATGGACCTGGACACCCAGTTCAACTTCTCCGTGTATGCCTTTGACAACTACTTCACCGGCGCTCTGACGGACTCGATCGAGGGAATGACCCACACCCTGGGCGTGCCCAAGTTCGATACCGATGTCGCCAGTGTCGTCGTAGCCCCCAATGACTACGAGAATGTCCAGGTATTCGCGGTGCCGGGCGGCGCTGATGCCTCCCCGAGCCAGATGGGCATCCTGTTCATGTTCCGCGATGCCTTCTTCAAGGGCGACTTCTCGCTCGAATCGTACGAACTGCCCGTAAAGCCGTAACACCGGCCAGCGGCACAGTTCTACCGCCAAACAAACCATCCCCCCGGTTTCGGCCGGGGGGATGTGTTATTGCTGGCTCACACCCCGTGGCCTGTTTTACGGTTTTCGGAACAGGCCCACGAGCGAGATTGCCAGGCGCATATCGCCGTCCATGCGGACTTTGCCGGTTAGAAAGGCGCGCATCGGGTCAAGCCGTTCGTTGGCAATATCCAACGCATCTTTGGCGCTGGCCGTCACCGTAATATTCGGATTATCCACCGTTCCTTCGCGGGCAACCACCTGCTGGTTGTGGATCATCAGCACATAATCGCCGCCGCCTTCCCCGGTCAGGTGCGCCTGCACGTCTATATCCACCCCGGCAGCTCTTTCGGGTAGGAATAATTCTGGCAGCATTTGCATCAACATCTCAATCGAATAATCCATCGCGCCTCTCCTTCATCGGATTGGCTGTATTGTACCGTGAATAACCACATCCGGCGAAAAACAGCACAGGGCAGGAATTCTGCCCTGTGGTTTCTCCCAAATCATTCGCCGGAAACGCGCAAGAGTCTAGTAAGCCTCTTCAGGCTTCCACACCTGCCACACTTTTCCAACCAGCTTCGGCCCTGGGGTAAGGGTCGCCTTGCCGGGCTGCCAACCGGAGGGTGTAACCTCGCCTGTAGCAACCACGTGCTGGAATGCCTTCACCTGGCGAAGCAGTTCCGACACATTTCGGCCTACTTCCGGGGTCAGCACTTCCATTGCGCGAATATTGAACTGCGGATCAATAATAAACCGCCCGCGGATATCGACGCCGGCTTCTTCGTCATAGACACCATAGACTTCGCCAATCTTTCCGCCCGCGTCCGAGAGCATCGGGAACGGAACGCCACCGGGCACCATCTTGGAAAGTTCTTCTTCCTGCCAGATTTTGTGGCTGAAGCGGCTGTCGGTGCTGATCGCGAAGAATTCGACACCCAGTTTTTGGAACTCAGGATATTTGACGGCAACTGCCGACAATTCGGTCGGTCAGACAAAGGTGAAATCACCCGGATAGAAGCAGATAACAATCCACTTCCCCTTGTGATCCGACAACTTTACATTCTTGAAACCACCATCAACAAACGCGGTAGCTTCGAAATCGGGAGCGGGTTTTCCCACACGCGCAGTCATCTTATGAACCTCCTCGATTACTTTACCGTTACCACCGGTCTCCGCTGGTTGAGCTTTTTGCAAGATAGGCCCGCCAGCAGGCTTGACACACGATTCTCGCTCTTGACTCATGCAGGGCTCCTTTCCATGTAGTTTTTCCCGGCGAATGGAAATGATGTACTGGGATGTGATAATTATAGCAAAATTTGTGCAGAATTGTTTACAGAACCACCGGTTTTCAGGCAGGCGCGTCGACGATCAAGATAATATTATGGCGGAAACTACGCAATTCCACGGAGGCATGGCTGCCCGCATATAGCGCGCGGATCTCCTGCCCGCTTAGAAAATGGCTGCGCATCAGCAGAATTTTTTCCATCAGGGCGACGACCTTGACGCCCCATTGATCGATATCCGGCTCGACGATCACCAGACGGCCACCGGGTTCCAGGACGCGCAGCAGTTCTTTGGCCACCAGCGCCTGGTCACGAACGTGATGGAACGCATCCACCATCATCACCCGCGCGAAACTGGCTTGCGCAAATGGCAATGTTTCCGCTTCGCATACCAGCGGCGAGAGAACGCCTTTCTGGTGCGCCTGCTCGGCCATCTTCCAGGCGGGGTCGGCCAGCACAACCTGATTGACATCCGCCGCCAGAGGCGAGGACAATCGCCCGGTACCGCCCCCGGCATCCAGCAGCCGTCCCTGGGCAGGCAGGCGCAGCAGCTCGCGCCACATGGCCACATCCGGTGTTGATGCCAGGCGGTCATAATACGGCGCGATCCATCCAAAGTGATCCAATATGGGCATGCATTCCATTGTACCGGTTCCACCCGCGAGGACAAGTGGTTTTTGATCACCAAACTGGGAGTATACTTGTCTCATCTTCTCATTCGCGGTTGGCGGAGGCGCAATGATCCGGACTCTGTGTATCAACAACAACAATGCACCCGTTCAAAACCCACCACCGGAGATGGTGCGCGCAGCGCTACGCAATCCGGAGAATATGGTGTGGGTCAGCCTCGAAGACCCCAGCGATGAAGAGGTCGATCAGGTTCTGCGTGATCAATTCCACTTTCACCCGCTGGCGATCGAAGACTGCCTCAGCCAGGGTTACCAACCGCCCAAAGTCGACGATTTCGGTGACTATATCTTTCTGATTGTGCATGCCATCGTGCCCGAAAAGAGTTTTGGAGCGCTGGACACCATGGAGTTGAACCTGTTCCTGGGGGAAAATTATCTGGTCACCTGCTACCGTGACCCGGCAATGCCTCCGGTGGAAAAGATTTGGAACCTGCTCGCGAAAGATGAACGCCTGTATCACAACGGCGCGGATTTCCTGTGCCACGCGATCCTCGATGTGCTGGTTGATGAATACATGCCGGTGATCGACGGCATGGATGACGAAATCGATTTTCTGGAGGATAAAGTTCTGGAACGACCCGAGCCAGAGATTCTCGAACGCATTCTCAATATCAAACACGCGGTCATGTCGTTGCGGCGCATTCTCAACCCGCAGCGCGAGGTGATCAACCGCCTGAGCCGCGATGAATATCGCATGATTGACCGCCAGAGCCGCATTTATTTTCGCGATATCTACGATCACCTGGTGCGCATACAAGACCTGACCGAATCCATGCGCGATATCATTGCCGGCGCGATGGACATTTACCTTTCGTCGAACTCGCTGCGGCTCAACGAGGTGATGAAAGCCCTGACGATCGTTTCGACCATCTTCCTGCCGCTGTCCTTTCTGGCGGGCGTGTTTGGGATGAACTTTAAGGTCTTCCCCATCCTCAACCATCCCTGGGGATATTACCTTTCCTGGGTGATTTTTATCTTGATCACCATCATCATGTTGACCGTTTTTCGACGGCGTCGCTGGTTTTAACCGCCGGGAATTCTGGTACATGCGCGCATCCGGCCAGACAAGCCGGTTTTTTTCATTGAATGCTTCACATTGAATACCCCCTTGACAGAATGAAATTAATGTTCTATTATCGATGCTAGAACAAATGGTTCAATTACAGGCAGATAACAATGGAAAAATCTAACGCATCCCGGCAGATGGTAAATCAATTGATGGGCACAATTCTCCAACGGCGAAACTTTTGGCTCGGCGCCATTTTGTTGATCGCGCTGCTTGGATTCGAGTCTTTTAATTACTCCACCACCTTTACTGCCCTGAATGACCTGCTGGGTGAGATGCGCTTTGCCGGCATTCGCTGGGCAACGATCCTTGCGCTGGCGTTTTCCGCCATCGACTTCGCCGGCATCGCGCGTCTCTTTTCGGACGATACCGGCGAAACCGGCGGGAAAGAAACCTGGTTCCTGTTCATCGCCTGGCTGCTTGCCGCCACCATGAACGCCATCCTCACCTGGTGGGGCGTTTCGCTGGCGCTGGTCAACCACACCATGGCAAGCACCAACATGATCGATCCCAATCTGCTGATGCGCGCCGTGCCGATCTTCGTCGCCATCATGGTTTGGGTCACGCGCATCCTGCTGATCAGCACCATCGCGGTTTCAGGCACGCGCTTTATCACCGGTGAAGTGCCGCAGGCGCTTTCCACCGAGCGCGGGATTGTGCCAGTGCAGACCGCCAGCGCGCCCCGCCCACGGCCAGCACAGAGCAGCCCGGCCCCGCTGCCGGTGAGCACGCGCGCCATGCGGCAGAATGCTTCTGCCCAGCGCACCTTGCCGCCGGAGCCAGCGCCGCGCCCGGCTCCCTCGCAAACGCGCAGCGCTCCTCCGCAGCCCGCGCCCCGGCCTACCGTCGCGCCAAGCCGCAGTACGTCTCCCGCGCCGGGCAACACATCCCGGCCGGCGGCGTCCCCGCCCCGGAACGGCCAGCCCAACCCGGCATCACGGCCACAGCAGCAGCGTCCCCAGCCGCCAAACAACCGCGCCCAGCGCCCGCAAAACACCCCTCCGCCTCCACCGCCCCCACCGGTGGATGACGATTTTGAGCTGGATGAACCGGAATACATCCCCGACCCAAACTACCTGCCCACCAATTCGCAGTTCCACAGCCTGTCAGCGCGCAGCAAGAATAACGGAACTACGCGGCAGTCGTAATCAAAAGGTTATGAGAAACATCCGGTCAGGCGTTTTGCCTGACCGGATGTTTCTTCCCTAAATATCAGATGGCTCGCGCAGGGGGACGTTATTCAACCAACGCGCCAAACGCAGCGCGCAGCGCCTGGTTCACGTCCGCGAATACCGGCGCGCCGGCCGCGCGCAGCGCCGCCTCTTTATCTGCAATCGTCGCGATGCCCCACGGGTGATAATCGACCACCGCGCCGGACTTGCGCAGCAGCCCGGCCGCGGCCTGCCCGCCGCGGATGCCCACGCTGGCGTCTTCAAAGACATGCAGATCAAACCCGCGCGGCATGCCTTCTGCCAGCCCGGGCTGTTTGCCCTCGGCAATATCCTGCAAGTACTGCCGCGCCCATTCCAGCGCGGCCCATTCCTGCCCGGTGACCGCTGCCGCAACCGCCGCCAGTGACTGCAGCGGCGCGGGCTTGAGAATCCCATCCGGGGAAACGCCGTGCACCTTGCCGTACGTGATCAGCCGGCCGTAGCCCATCAGTGGAATATCCTCAAAATTCACCAGCCCCAACGCCAGCTCGGCCTCCGGGCTGTACCCTTGCGGCGAAAAACCGCCATCGCGCGGCGGCAGCGACGGCCGTGCGGTGAAAGCGCACATGCGCAATGCGCCGGCTGCGTGCAGTTCGCGCAGCCGCGCCCCGATGCGCGCGTCCAGCAGCGGCCGGTCCATTGCCACCAGCGTCGATTCCATTTGCACTTCGGGCTCCAACCCGTAGGTCTCACGGAACACACGCTCGCCCAACACATGCGACTGCACCAGCCGCAGTGTTAATGAGCGCGCAGGATCGCGAGTGTCCTCCAGTAGATCGCGCACAAAGGGCTGGTGGTCAAGGTGGGGCAGGATGTGCCGCAACCCGCCCGCCAGCAAAATCTGGTAGAGGGCATAGGCCGGGGTGATGCGGGTGGTGACCAAGCCATTCAAACCGCGCACCGGGCTTTCGTAATCGATTTTCAGTTCCGCGATGCCCAGCGCGCGCACCCAATCCATCACCTCGGGCAGCGAAACCGGTGGCAGCGGCTGCTGCGTGTGCTGCGCCACCGCGTTCAGGACGATTGCCACGGTCACCGGAACCATGTCCCACTCACTGGTGATGCCAATCGACTCGAATAACGCCGGCACCAGAGCCGTTGGCGGTTGCGCGCCGAGACCCATGCGATCCAACATCTGCTGCACGCTGCCGGCAACCGCGGCGCGGTAGCCTCGCGGGCCAATCAGGACACCATCCAGGTCAAACAAAACAATTGCGGGCTTCACTGTCGTTCCTCCATGAATAATTGCGCGGCGCAATTATACCGTACCCGGATGGCTAACCGGGCAAAAACCACGCCTGATTGCGCTGAAGCTTGCCGCAAAGCTTGTACTTATGCAACACCAGCGGGGTTACCAAAGCCCACAGGCTCATATATAATGATGCAATATTTCATTCCCAAAACCTTGTTAAAGGCCATTATATGATCCACATTGTCACGGACAGCACATCGGATTTAAACCCCGAGATGATCCAGAAGTACGATATCGGGGTGGTGCCGCTGGTCGTTACGGTTCAGGAGAAAACCTACCGTGACCAGATCGAAATCAATATTGAGGAATTATTTCGTTCAGTAAAGGAGACCGGCCAACTGCCCAAAACGGCAGCCCCGGCGGTGACAGAGTTCCATCGCCTTTTTGACCGGCCGGGTGAGGTCATCTTCATCGGCATTTCCTCCCAGCTTTCCGCCACCGTGCAAAATGCGATCCTGGCCGCCGATACGCTCGGCAAGCCTGTGCGCGTCATCGATTCGCTCAACCTGTCTACCGGCGCCGGCCACCTGGTGATGCTGGCGGCGGAACTACGCGAGCAGGGCTGCGACGCGGATGAGATCGAACGGGTTGTGCGGTCGACGATCCCCAAACTGCGCTCGAGCTTCACGGTCGACACGCTGGACTACCTGTATAAGGGAGGGCGTTGCACGGCCATCGAAAGCGTGATGGCCAGCCTGCTCAAGATCCGCCCGGTGATCGAGGTTAAACCGAATGGAGCGCTGGGTGTGAAGGAGAAACTGCGTGGTTCGCGCAGCAAAGCGCTGAATGCCATGTTGCAAGCATTCCAGGCTGATCTTGAGAATATGGATAGGCACCGCGTGTTTATCACCCACACCGGCTGCCATGCTGACGCCGAATACCTGCGCGCGGAAATTGCGCGCATGGCGCCCATCGAAGAATTGGATATCACCCTGGCCGGCTGCGTGATCGCCAGCCACTGCGGGCCGGACACGATTGGTATTCTGTACCGCGTGAAATAAGCTGAAGCCGGCGAGCCTCCTCCATCTGCGAGACGGTATCAGCTCATACGATCGAGACTCAAGAATTTACGTCTCAACCCTATTGAAAATACAGAACGAAATGAAAAGCGGCGCCCACATGGAGCGCCGCTTGATTATCAATCCGTAAAACCGTTATTCGTCTAAATTAAACCCACCTGCTTGCCGATACGCCCAAAGATATCCAGGACGCAGTCGAGTTGCTCTTCGGTATGCGTAGCCATATAGCTGGTGCGCAGCATCTGATTGCCCTGCTGCACCGCCGGGTGAATGATCGGATTGACGAACACGCCCGCGTCCCACAGCAATTTCCACATCAGGAATGTCATTTCGTTGCTGCCGGTCATAATCGGCACCACCGGGGTCACCGATTTGCCGATATTGAAGCCAAGAGCGGTGAAACCATCGCGCATACGCTGGGCGTTATCCAGCACGCGCTGCGCCCGCTGTGGCTCTTCGCGCATCACGCGCAGCGCGGCCAGGGCCGCGGCGGCGTTGGAAGGCGGAATACTGGCGCTAAAGATCAACGCCCGCGCGTGGTGCTTGATGTAATGCACCACCGGCTCATCACCGGCGATGAAACCGCCCAGCGAGGCAAATGACTTGCTGAAGGTCGACATGATCAGATCAACGTCATGAGTCAGGCCAAAGTGCCAGGCCGTGCCGCGACCGCCGCCCATTACGCCCATGCCGTGGGCGTCATCCACCATCAGGCGCGCGCCGTACTTCTTGACCAGCGGCACCAGTTCCGGAAGGGGCGCCAGGTCGCCTTCCATGCTGAACAGCCCGTCCACCACCACCAGCTTGCCCGCTTTTTCCGGCAGCGATTCCAGCACGCGCTCCAGGTGGCACAGATCGCTGTGGCGGAAACGCTGGATTTCGCCGTAGGAAAGCCGCGCGCCATCGACGATGCTGGCATGGTCTTCTTTATCGAGAATGACATAATCGCCGCGCCCAACCAGCGCGCTGACGGTGCCGAGATTGGTCTGCATGCCGGTGGAAAATACCAGCGCGGCCTCTTTGCCAACAAAATCAGCCAGCTCGCTCTCCAGTTGTTCGTGAATTTCCAGGGTGCCGTTCAAAAAGCGTGAGCCGGTGCAGCTCGTGCCAAACCGGCTGAGCGCGTCCATGGCGGCCTCGCGCACTTTGGGGTGCGTGGTGAGCCCCAGGTAGTTATTGGAACCGCACATAATCATGCGATGACCGCGAAAGATCACCTCCGTCCCCTCATTCTCAGACAAGGGAATAAAGTAGGGATAGATCGCATTCGCCATGGCTTCTTTGGCTTCGGTGTAGCCGAAACACTTTTCAAAAATATCCATTGATGACCTCACAATGAGCACGAGGATAATACAGTGCCTTCCCGCGAATGAAAATAAGCATTCACAGGAGTGGAAAAAAGTTTGAACAGGGTGTGGGGAATGACCGCCACATGGAAAACCCGATCGCTAAACATAATAATCGGGATTTCCCATTATACTTCAAATATCAATGAAAATATACTCCCCAAGCGCGCCACCATGCCGAACCTGACCTTCTTCAACGAACTGGAACCACCTAAACTGCGAGCCCTCTTTGCGGAGGACGATCTCCTCAAAATTCTCCAGGACCTGCAGGCTGGCGTGAGCCTGGGCATTCTGGATTTTTCGCCCGAACGCGCGGAAGTGGCGCGCCGGTTGAACCAGGCCGGCATCCCGCTGACCGCCTGGCTGCTGCTGCCCAAAGAACAGGGATACTGGTTCAACCTGGACAACGCCGAACAGGCCGCCCAGCGCTATGCCACCTTCAAAGCGTGGAGCGAGGAGCACGGCCTAAGGTGGCAAGCGGTGGGACTGGACATTGAACCCGATATTAACCAACTCCAGGCGCTCGCCGCCAGCCGGCTGCGCGGGCTGCGGCAGTTTCTGCGCCGCGCCAACCGGCAGCGACTGGAGCGCGGGCGGGAACGATATCTGGATCTGGTGCGGCGCATTCGCGCGGACGGCTTCCTGGTGGAAAGCTACCAGTTCCCGTTCATCATCGATGAGCGCAAAGCCGGTTCAGGGCTGGTGCAGCGGCTCAGCGGGGTGCTGGATCTGCCGGTCGACCGCGAGGTGCTCATGCTGTATACCAGCTTTACGCCCTCCATTGGCCCCGGCTTGCTGTGGAGTTACGGCCGGCAGGCAGGCGGAATCGGGCTGGGCAGCACCGGCGGTGGCGTAACCATGGAAGGCCTGGTGAACACGCGCCCGCTGACCTGGGAGCAATTCCAGCGCGATCTGCTGCTCGCCGCGCAGCTATCCTCCGAAGTCTATATATTCAGCCTGGAGGGCTGCGCCAGCCAGGGCTTTCTCCCGCGACTGCTGGGCTTCCATTGGGATCAGCCGGTGGTGATTCCACACGGCAAGGCGCGGACCATTCGCCTGGCCCGCGCCCTGTTCTCCGTGGTATTAAAGCTCAGCCGTTTGTTCATATAATGGCTATACGAAAACGGCGGATTTGTTCGGCCGGTTAACCTTCCCGGTTGCGCGCTTCGATGGCTTTGGTTTTGTTCAGGCGGCGCACATGGCGCTCTTCACCTGAGAACTGCGCTGATAAAAACGCGCGCACGATCTCGCGCGCCAGCTCGGGGCCGATGATGCGCGCGCCGATGCACAGTACATTCATGTCGTCATGCTCCACGCCCTGGTGCGCCGAGTAGGTGTCGTGACACAGGCCGGCGTAGACGCCATGCATCTTGTTGGCCGCGATGCACGCGCCGACGCCCGAACCGCACACCACCACCGCGCGTTCGGCTTCGCCCCGCTGCACTGCCAGCCCGGCTTTCTCAGCAAAATCGGGGTAATCCACCGCCGGCTGCGTGGCGGTGGTACCCAAATCCACCGGCTCATGCCCGGCCGCGCGGATCACATCGATCACGTCGCTCTTCAGGGGGAAACCCGCGTGGTCGCTGGCTATGGCGACTTTCATGGCGTTCTCCCCTTAATCCGGCCGCACGATCATCTCGTGCGCCTGGCTGAGAATATTCTCGACCGAGAAGCCGTATTTCTGGAATACAACTTTGGCCGGAGCGGATGCACCGAACTTATTGACGCTGATCACACGACCGGCCTGACCAACCCAGCGCTCCCAGCCCATTGACACACCGGCTTCCACCGCGATGCGCGCGGAGATCGATCCGGGCAGCACGCTGTGCTGGTAACCAGGGTCTTGCTCGGCAAACAGTTCCCAACTAGGGAAGGATACCAGGCGCACGCCAAAGCCCTCTGCCGCCAGGCGCGAACCGGCTTCCATGATCAGCGGCACTTCGGAACCACTGGCCATCAGAATGATCTGCGGGCGCAACTCGCCGACATCCTTAAGTACATAGGCGCCCTTTTCCAGTCCGCTGGCTGGCGCAAACATATTGCGGTCGATGGTGGGAACGGCCTGGCGGGTCAAGGCGATCACCGTGGGGCCTTTGCGCTTGACCGCCACTTTCCAGGCCATGCTGACCTCGTTGGCATCCGCCGGGCGCAGCACTACCAACTGCGGGATGGCGCGCAGCGCGGCCAGATGCTCCACCGGCTGGTGCGTGGGGCCATCTTCGCCAAGGCCGATACTGTCGTGAGTGTAGACCCACACCGCCTGAAAATGCGACAGTGCCGAAAGGCGTACTGCCGGGCGCATGTAATCTGAAAAGACCAGGAAGGTGGCGCAATAGGGGATAAAGCCCTTGTGCGCCGCCATACCGTTGACGATGGAACCCATGGCGTTCTCGCGCACGCCGAAATGCAGGTTGCGGCCTTCATAATGGTCCGGCTGGAAACTGCCGCCACCGTCCACCATGGTGTTGTTGGAGGGGGCCAGGTCGGCCGAGCCGCCCATCAGCTCCGGCAACCCGGCGGCGATTGCGTTGATCACTTTACCGGAAGATGCGCGGGTGGCCATGCCCTTGGCATCAGCGGAGAAGGTCGGGAACATTTCTTCCCAGCCTTCGGGCAGCACGCCCTTTAGACGACGTTCCAACTCGGCCGCCTCGTCCGGAAATTCGGCGCGGTAGGCGTCGAAGCGTTTTGCCCAGGTGGCTTCCTGCTCCTGCCCGCGTTCGCGCGTGGAACGGAAATGCTCCAGTACGTCGTCGGGGATGTCAAACGGCTCGTACTCCCATCCCAGCGCCGCCCGCGCGCCGGCAATTTCTTCCTCGCCGGCCGGCTCGCCGTGCGCCTTGGCTGTGCCGGCGCGTTTGGGCAAACCGTAGCCAATGGTGGTGCGGCAGATGATCAGCGATGGGCGCGGGTCAGCCCTGGCAGCTTCAATCGCACGGTCAATGGCGTCCAGGTCGTTGCCATCATCCACACGCTGCACATGCCAGCCGTAGGCTTCAAAGCGCATTCCACGGTCCTCGGTGAAGGCCAGGTCGGTCGAGCCTTCGATGGAAATACGGTTGTCGTCATACATGTAAATCAGCTTGCCCAGGCGCAGGTGGCCGGCCAGCGACGCCGCTTCCGAAGCCACGCCTTCCATGAGATCACCATCTGTGACGATGGCGTAGACGTAATGGTTGATGATCTCGTGCCCGGGGCGGTTGTAGTGCGCGGCCAGGCTGGCTTCGGCGATGGCCATGCCCACGCCGTTGGCGAACCCCTGCCCAAGCGGGCCGGTGGTGGTCTCGACCCCGGGGGTCAAACCGTATTCCGGGTGGCCAGGCGTCAGGCTGCCCCACTGGCGGAAATTGCGCAACTCATCCAGCTCCAGGTTGTAGCCGGTCAGATACAACAGGCTGTACAGCAGCATCGAGCCATGCCCGCCGGAGAGCACAAAACGGTCGCGGTCGAACCACTCGGGGTTGGACGGGTTGTGGCGCATATGTCGCGTCCAGATCGTGTAGGCTACGCTGGCCATGCCCATCGGCAAGCCCGGGTGCCCGGAATTGGCTTTTTGAACCGCATCGGCTGACAAAAACCGGATGGCGTTGATGCTCCGGCTGGTTAATTCAGTGGTCATCTCCATACAAAACCCTCGTTCGCCAAAATTTTCTTCATTGTACCATCGGCTTGGTCAGCCATGTGCCAAAGAGATATTTGTCCTGTATGAAACAATACCTCTGCACCATATCCGTATCTTATTTGATTGCTCACAGGCGAACCGCGAAGAAGCGAAGAGCGCGAAGAAAAACGCGAAGAAACTTGTTTATGCTTTCTTCGCGTTTCCTTCGCGCTCTTCGCTTCTTCGCGGTAAAGTCTTTTTGCGAGGCCCGCGAAACGCGGCCATCTTTTTTTCTCTAGATCTTAGCCTGGCGCAGGCGCAAGCTGTTGCTGACCACGAAGATGCTGCTGAAGGCCATGGCGCCGGCGGCCAGCATGGGGTTCAACAGGCCGAGCGTCGCCACCGGGATCAAGATCACATTGTAGAAGAACGCCCAGAACATGTTTTGCTGGATGGTGCGCATGGTTTTCCGCGACAGCGCGATGGCGCGCGGAACCGCGCGCAGGTCGCCGCTGATGAGCGTCACCGGGGCGGCGGCCATGGCCACGTCTGTGCCGGTGCCAATTGCCAGGCCCACGTCGGCCTGGGCCAACGCCGGCGCATCGTTGATGCCGTCACCCACCATGGCCACCACCTGGCCGCGTTCCTGCAGTTTCTTGACCTCGGCCGTCTTGCCCTCAGGCAGTACGTCGGCCAGGACCACATCCACGCCCACCTGCCGGGCAATCGCCTCGGCCGTGCGCTGGTTGTCACCGGTGATCATAGCCACTTTCAAACCCATGCGGTGCAGTTCGGCAATCGCTTCCTGCGAGCCTTCTTTGACTGTGTCAGCCACGGCCACCGCGCCGACGACGCAACCGTCCAACGCCACCAGCATGGCGGTTTTGGCCTGGTTTTGAAATTCGGCCACCACGGGTTCCATGCCGTTCATATCGTAGCCACGGGCGGTCATCATGCGCACATTGCCCACGGCCACCTCGTAGCCGTCCACATTGGCGCATACGCCGTGCCCGGTCTCGGAGGAAAAGCCCTGCGGGTCGCTCAGCGCCAGTCCGCGGTTACCCGCTTCGGCCACCAGCGCCTCGCCGATGGGGTGCTCGCTGCCTTTTTCCACCGACGCGGCCAACCGCAGCAACTCATTTTCACCGGCGGGAAAATCGCGTACCACCACATCAGTCACCGCCGGTTGACCGCGGGTGATGGTGCCGGTCTTGTCCAGCACGACCATCTGGATCTTTCCTGCCTGCTCCAGCGCGCCGCCCGAGCGGAACAGCACGCCAAGCTCGGCGCCCTTGCCCGTGCCAACCATCACCGCCGTGGGTGTGGCCAGGCCCAGCGCGCACGGGCAGGCGATGACCAGCACCGCCACGGTGTTAATCAGCGCGCGTGTCAGCACTGGCGTATCCACTGACGGCGAAAGCGCGGGCACGACAAAGAACCATGCCAGGAAGGTCAGCGCGGCGATCCCCAGCACGATGGGCACGAACACCGCAGAAACGCGGTCAGCCAGGTCCTGGATGGGTGCTTTGCTGCCCTGCGCCTCTTCCACCAGCCGGATGATCTGCGCCAGCGCGGTTTGCTTGCCCACGCGCGTGGCTTCAAAGCGGAAGAAGCCCTGCCGGTTGAGAGTCGCCCCGGTGACCGGATCGCCCGGGCCTTTTTCCACCGGCAGTGATTCGCCGGTCAGCATGGATTCATCCACCGTCGTGCGCCCTTCGGTGATCACGCCGTCCACAGGCACTTTCTCGCCTGGCCGCACAAGGACGGTATCACCCACCAGCACTTCATCGATCGGCAGGTCGCGTTCTTCACCGTCGCGCACCACGCGCGCGGTCTTGGCGCGCAGACCCATCAGCTTCTTGATTGCCTCGCTGGTGCGGCCTTTGGCGCGCGCCTCGAGGAACTTGCCCAGGCGGATGAGCGTGATGATCACCGCCGCGGTCTCGAAGTACACTTCTTCGGACGGCGCGCCAAAAAAGGTTAGTACCACCGAGTAGAGGTATGCTACGGTCGAACCCATCGCGATCAGCACGTCCATATTGGCCGAACCGTTGCGGATGGCCTTGTATGCGCCAATGTAGTACTGCCGCCCCACATAGAACTGCACCGGGGTGGCCAGCAGCATCAGCAGCGGGTTCATCCAACGGGCGTGCGCCCATTCCATCGGCACCATCATCATGCTGCGCGCCATGGAAAGCACAAACAGCGGCAGGGTAAACAGAATGCCAACGATCAGCAGCCGGCGCTGCTCGGCGATTTCCGCTTCGCGCGCCTGCGCCTCAGCGTCCTCAGCCTCGCCGCCCAGTTCCACCGCCTCGAAACCAGCCGCGCTAATCGCCCGGCGGATATCGGACTGGCTCACCAGAGTGGGAATATAGCGTACCCGGGCGCGTTCGCTGGTGAAATTCACCTGCACTTCTTCTACGCCTTCGAGTTTGGCGATGGCCTTCTCGAGCCGCGCCGCGTCGCTCGAGTCGCTCAGGCGCTTGATCATCAGATCGGCTTCGCCTTCGGCGACATCGTATCCCGCGCGGCGCACACGCGCCACAATATCATCCAGCGCCAGTTGCGCCGGGTCAAATGCCACGGTTGCCCGCTCCGATGACAGGTTGACCGATGCCCCTTCCACGCCGTCAAGCTTCTTGAGGTTGCGCTCAATGGTGGCGACGCAATTGGCGCAGGTCATGCCGGTGATCGGTAGCACCACCTGTTTTGATTCACCCATAATGCATTCAACCTTTCAAATAACGCTTATTTCGCCGCCGGGTAATTGATTTCTTCAAGAAGGCTTTCAATTGCTTCCTCGGTGGCCGGGGGTTCGAAGGTAACTTTTACCAGTTTGCTGGATGCGTCTGCTTCCACGGCCTGCACGCCTTTGAGGTCCTGCAGTTCGGTTTTGATGGTGTGCACGCAGTGCATGCAGGAAATGTTGGGAACGGTATAGGTAACAGTTGTCATTCTTGTGCTCCTTGAAAGTGAATAAACCGATTAGACTTTGGTCGCCGCGTCAAACACTTCGGCGATTTCATGCAGCACACGCTCGCGCTCCTGCGG
>CALDSL010000575.1 GCA_937920255.1 uncultured Anaerolineaceae bacterium
ATGAGTCAACCGTTGCGGACAAACGAACATATCACTATAATAGTCTTATTGTACGCACATTATCTTGGAAAGGACGTTTCGCAATGCCCATTTCGATGCTGCCTCGCGAACGTGTAATCGCCACGCTAAACCACCAGGAACCGGACCGCGTCCCGCTGGCGCTGGGCGGCGGGCCGTACGGCCTGGTGGACGATCTCTACCTGCGCCTGGTCAAGCACCTGGGATTAGGCGCGCCCGCGGCGCCGTTCCGCAGCGGTCACAGCATTTCCTACATGGACGATCGCGTGCTGGAACGCCTGGGCACCGATCTGCGTTACTGCTGGCCCGGCCTGCTGCCCAACAGCCCGATCTTCCCGGGCGAAGACCCCGACACCTCGTATGATTCCTTCGGCCAGGTGTGGAAGCGCGCCCTGCCCTACAACTATGTGGGTAAAGGCCTGCTGGAAGAGCACGACAGCCTGGACGACATCGAGCGCCTGGTGCGCTGGCCGGATCTCACCGACCCGCGCTGGACGGCGGGCGTGGCGGAGCGCGCGCGGGCGTTGCGCGAAGGCACGGATTACTTTATCGTCATGCGCATGGTGGCCTCGCATGGGCCGTTCCAGACCGCCTGCGATCTGCGCGGCACCGAAAACTTCCTCACCGACCTGGCGCTGCGCCCCGACTACGCCCACGCCCTGCTCGACCGCGTGACAACCGCGCTGGAGGGACTGCTGCGGCTGGCAATGCGCGCTGGCGGGCGCTGGTTTGACATGATCGAGCTGCCCGGCGACGACTACGCCGGCAACCAGGGCCCGATGATCTCGCCGGCCATGTTCCGGCGCTTTATCCAGCCCTGCCTGGCTCGGCTGGTGACCGCCGTGCGCGAAGCCCAGCCGGATATGCGTATCATGCTCCACTCCGACGGGGCTATCGCCCGCCTGCTGCCGGATATCATCGCCCTGGGCGTGGATGTCATCCACCCGCTCGAGCCGCTGCCGGCCACCGACGTCCTGGCCGTGAAAACCGAGTTCGGCCGGCAGGTGACCTTCCTGGGCGGGATCGATATCTCGCACGCCATGCCCTACACGCCCCAGGCGGTGGAGGCTGATGTGCGGCGCTGCCTGCGCGACCTGGCCCCCGGCGGCGGCTACATCCTGGCCCCCTCCAATCACCTGCAGGCCGACGTGCCCGCGGAAAATGTCATCGCCCTGTATGAAACCGCCGCCCGCCTGGGCGCCTACCCGATCCAGTTGTGAGGCAAGCCGTGGAAAATTCATCTGAAGCTTCCCTGCCCTACGCCAGCGTCGACCCGCACTCGCCGGTGCCGCTGTACTACCAGATCTACCTCGACCTGCGCGGCATGATCCAGCGCGGGCTGATCCCGCCCGGCGGTTTGCTGCCACCGGAAATGGAAATCTGCCAGGCCTACGCGGTGGGCCGCCAGACGGTGCGCCAGGCCATCGCCCGCCTGGTGGACGACGACCTGGTGGAGCGCTTTGCCGGGCGCGGCACGTTTGTGCGCAGCCAGCAGCCGCACACCCAGTTCTTCCTCGACCGCTCGTTCAGCCAGCAGATGCGCGAGTTGGGGCGCACGCCGCGCTCGCGACTGCTGCGCGCCGAGGTGGACGTGGTTCTGGCGGAAAAATCGCCCAACCTGGCGCGCTGGGACCGCCAGCCGTGCCTGGTGCTGGAGCGCCTGCGGCTGGGCGACGACGAACCGGTGTGCCACCAGACCAGCATCATCGTGCTCGAGCGCGTGCCCGGCCTGGAGACCATCGACTTTCACGACCAGTCGCTGTACGAGATGATCACCACGCGCTACCACCTGGTGATCACCCGCATCGACCACATTGTCCGCGCGGTGGCCGCCGATGAATACCGCGCCGAGCTGCTGGACGTGCTGCCCGGCACGCCGCTGCTGTTTGTGGCCACCACCGCCTACACCGACGACGGCAGCCCGATTGAATCCTCCACGGCGTATTACCGCGCCGACCGCTATGAGTACAGCACCACGCAGACGTGCTGCCCGTCGTGACGCCCCTCCAACTCCCCCAAAAAGGAAGAACGCTTTTGGGGGGAGAACTACCGGCTTTCTCTCCCCCCAAAACTGTATTTCGTTTTGGGGGGAGCGGGAGGGGGGTGGCCGCACCACCATAAAACCCCCTGACTGCAACCGAAGGACATTTCTATGACCCTATCCTCTTACTCCTACCTTCACCAGGCGCGCGCCATCCTCGAGCGCATCGAGGCGACGCAGATGGACGCCATCGAGCGCGCGGCCGAGCTGTGCGCCGGCTGCATCGCCGGCGACGGGCTGGTGCACCTGTTTGGCACCGGCCACTCGCGCATCTTTGTCGAAGAGATGTTCCCGCGCCACGGCAGCTTCCCCGGTTTTCACCCCATCGTCGAGCTGTCGCTCACCTTCCACAACCTGGTGGTCGGCTCCAACGGCCAGCGCCAGGCCATGTTCCTCGAACACGTCGAGGGCCTGGGGCAGGTGATCCTGCGCAACTTCGTCTTCTCGCCGCCGGACTGCTTCCTGCTGTTCTCCAACAGCGGCGTGAATGAAGTGATCATCGACGTGGCGCTGGAGGCCAAACGGCTGGGGATGCCGGTCATCGCCGTGGTCTCGCTGGATCACTGCGGCGGCTCGCCCGCGCTGCACTCCAGCGGTAAAAAGCTGCCGGATATCGCCGATATCGTCATCGACAACTGCACCCCCGGCGGCGACGCGCTGGTGCGCGTGCCCGGGCTGGAAGATCCGGTCGGCCCCGGCTCGACCATCGGCGCGGCGGCGGTGACCAACGCGCTCAAAAGCGCCATCGCCGAAAAGCTGGCCGCGCGCGGCAAGCCGCCCATCGTACTGACCAGCTCCTTCCTGATCGGCAGCCAGGCGAGCAAGGAGCGCTTCGACGCCTGCTACGACGACTACCGCACGCGCATCCGCAAGGTGTACGGCTGTGACTGAGAATCTGGACGGACTGGTCTGCCTGGTAACCGGGGCGGCGGGCGGCATCGGTCGCGCCACCGCGCGGCGGTTCGCGGCCGCGGGCTCGCAGGTGGTGCTGTGGGACCGCGACGCGCAGGGCCTGGAGCAGGCCGCCGCGCTGTGCGAGGGTCCGCTGCCCGCCGCGACGCTGGCCCTCGACCTGACCGACCCAGCAGCGGTGGAGGCCGGGATGCAGGCTGCGCTGGCGCGCTTCGGGCGGCTGGACGCGCTGGTGGCGGTGGCGGGCGGCTCCGGCCGGCGCTGGGGAGACGGCCCCGCCGACCAGTGCAGCCTGGAGGGCTGGGCGCGCACGCTCGACCTCAATCTCAACAGCCTGTTTTACACCTGCAAGTTCGCGCTGGCGGCCATGCTGCCCGCCGGGCGAGGCAGTATCGTCACCATTTCCTCGGTGCTGGGGCTGGTGGGCGGCGACGACGATTTTGCCACCCACGCCTACGCCGCCAGCAAGGGCGCGGGCATCAGCCTGACGCGCTCGATCGCGGCCTACTACGGCCCGCGCGGCATCCGCGCCAACGTTATCTGCCCCGGGCTGATCGCCACCCCCATGAGCCGCCGCGCCCAGGAGAGCGAGGCCATCCGCGCGCGGCTGCGGCAGTTGCAGCCACTCACCGGCGATTTCGGCGCGCCGGACGACGTGGCCGCGGCGGCGGTGTTCCTTTCCAGCCCCGCCGCGGGTTTCATCACCGGCGCCGTCCTCACCGTGGACGGCGGCTGGACGGTTCAATA
>CALDSL010000576.1 GCA_937920255.1 uncultured Anaerolineaceae bacterium
GGCCTGCGCTGGTGGTGCAGCGGAACCGGCGAAGACGTGTGGTCCGACAGCAGCGCTCCGGTGGACTGGAACTGCGACGGATTCTTCAACGGCGGCTCGGTCAAGGCCGATATCGACGGAAGCGGCAAGCTGGGTACCCTGAAGGCGCAAAACAACTGGGCCAGCATCACCTTTGCTGGCGGTGGTGGTATCGGCGCGGGGGCCAGCAGCGGCCAGGCGCTGGACGCGCTGGCGGTCACCCGCACCCCGCTGTGCCTGACGTACGAAGACGCGCAGAAGATTGAGAACATGCCCTTCATCGCGCCTCCGGTGAAGTAGCCGCGCACGTTTGCGGTGGGTAAACGGTAGAGACGCAAGATTTTGCGTCTCTACCTGCTTAATAGGCTTATTCATAAAACATTTCACCGCGAAGGTGCGAAGAGCGCGAAGGAAACGCAAAGTTTTTTATTGTTTTCTTTGCGTTTCCTTCGCGCTCTTCGCACCTTCGCGGTGAATCGTCAGACCATATATAACCTCCGTCTGGTTTCGCCCACCCCTGTGGGGCGGGGAGGACGGCTGTGTTATAATCGGTGACGAATGGTAGTCACCCCGTTCCGGCAGGTACGTCACCATCCTTATGTCCCTCCCATCCACCATCCGGCGAATCCAACAACTCCCCTGGGCGGCAGAAGCCGCGGCGCTGGTCGCTGCCCTGCTGTTCCTGCTGCAGTCGCTGCGCTACGCCAGCTTTCTGGAAACGTCGCTGGATGAAGGCAACTACCTGTATAAAGGCCTGTTGTTCGTGCAGGGCGCGTACACCCCCTACGAGCCCTATGGCCCGCTGACCAACAAAATGCCGCTGTCGTTCCTCATCCCCGGCGCGGCGCAGGCGCTGTTGGGGCCGGGGCTGCGCTCGGGGCGCGGATTTGCCATCCTGCTGGCGCTGCTTTTGCTGCTGGCGGTGTGGATTTTGGCGCGCCGCTTTGGCGGGCGCTGGTGGGCGGCGGGAGCGGTGGCGGTGCTGGCGCTCAACCCGGCGCTGGCGCGCCTGTACAGCCAGGGCATCTCCCAGGGGCTGGTGGCGGCGGTGAGCGCGTGGGTGCTGGTGCTGGTGCTGGGCGAAGACCGCCCGCCCTGGCAGGTGGCGCTCGGCGCGGCGCTGGCCGGCGCAGTGGTGGTCACGCGCGAGAATATGCTCCCGTTGGTGGTGTTTGTCGTGCTGTACCTGTGGTGGCAGCGCGGGTGGAAGCTGGCGCTGCTCGGCGGCGGGGTGGGGCTGGCGGTTGTAGGTGGCGTGCACCTGCTCTACTGGCCGGCGATTATGACCAACTGGGCGCGGCAGATCCCCGCCAGCCTGACGCCCTTCCTTGACCCGTTCCGCTTTCCCATCCCGGGCACGCAGACCTGGAACCCGGATATTTCGCCCTTCTCGCGCTACTATAGTTTTTGGGAAGGGCTGCGCCATCATTTTGTGCCGCTCCTGGGCGTTGTGGTGTCGCTGATCCTGTGGCCGCGCCGGGATGATTGGAAAAGCCCTGCCCACCGGCGCGCGGCGCTTTCGCTGCTGCCACTGCTGGCGGTGCTGTTCGCCGGGCATTTGTGGGCCTCGATCCTTAAAAATTACTGCGTCTTCTGTTTCAGCCCATACCTGGGCTTTTTCAGCATTACCGGCTTGGTGCTGACGGTGATCGTCGCGCCGTCGTGGCGCTGGCGCGGGCTGCCCGGCTGGCGGCAGGCGCTGGCGGCGCTGGCCGTGCTGGGCACGTCAGCGGGCGTCGGGTTTGGCGCGCACCAGTGGCTGGATGATATTCTGCTCACCATCGCCATCCCGCGCACGCGCAACATGCGCATTCTGCCTGGCACCACCGAGCTGTGGCGCTCGCTGACCAATAAGTTTGGCTGGAGCTATGAGTTGCAGCAGTGGCTGCTGCCGCTCGCGGCCGGGATTGCTCTGGGCGCGCTGCTGCTGGCGCTGGTTCTTGGCTGGTGGCTGGTGTGGGGCCGCAAACGCAGCGCCGCCTCGCCGGGCTTCCTGTTGTTGGCGGTGCTGCTGGCGCTGGGTGGGCTGCTGACCCCCACGCCGCTGCTGGGCGGGGTGATCGAGGAAACCGCCTGCCGCTCCAACGTAATCGAAAGCCATGAAATCACCGGCGCGCAACTGGACGCCATCATTCCCGACGGTTCCCTGGTATACTGGCGCGGAAGCCTTTCACCAGCTCCGCTGTTATACTTGAGCGATATCCGCATCTTCCCGCCGCAGCTGAACGACGGCTATTCCAAGCGTGACGGCGGCGACGCGGAAACGCTCTTCCGCATCGGCTACTGGAACGATGCGCTTTCGGAACGCTGGCTTTCCGAAGCCGATTTCATCATCGTCGAGGCGCGCCTGGTGACCGACGGGTTCAAAGCCCAGGTGGCCGGGCAGTTTGAAGAGTTACAACCCCTGGGGCGTACCAACGAGTGCCGCCCTGGCAGCGAAATACACATTTACCGGAGATTGCAGTGAAACTTTCCGTGGTTGTTCCTGTCTATAACGAAGAAGATAACCTGCCCATCCTGCACCAGGCCATTCACCAGGCGCTGGATCCATTAGGGATCCCCTGGGAGGTGATCCTGGTGGATGACGGCAGCAAAGACCGCAGCCCGCAGGTGCTGGAAGAACTGGCCTGCAGCGACCCGGAGCACGTGCGCGTGCTGGAACTGCGCCGCAATTTCGGGCAGACGGCCGCCATCGCCGCCGGGATCGATCATTCGTGCGGCGAGGTGGTGGTGCTGATGGACGCCGACATGCAGAACGACCCATCCGACATCCCTATGATGCTGGAAAAGGTCGAAGAAGGCTACGACGTGGTCAGCGGATGGCGTATCAAGCGGCAGGACACGTTTCTAACGCGCACGCTGCCTTCACACATGGCCAACTGGATGATCTCGCAGGTGACTGGCGTGCGCCTGCACGATTACGGCTGTACGCTCAAAGCCTACCGGCGCGAAGTCATCACCGGGTTCCGCCTGTACGGCGAAATGCACCGCTTTATCCCGGTCTACGCCAATACGGTGGGAGCGCGGCTGCTGGAAGTCAAGGTGCAGCACCATCCGCGCAAATTCGGCAAGGCTAAGTACGGGCTGGAGCGCACCTTTAAGGTGATTCTGGACCTGTTCACGGTCAAATTCCTGAGCAGCTACGCCAACAAACCGATTTACCTGTTTGGCGGCGCCGGCATGGTGCTGATTTTGGCCAGCCTGGCGGTGTTGCTGTTCCTGTTCATCCGCCGCATGTTCTACAACGTCGCCGTCAGTACCTCTCCGTTGTTCATCATGTCCACCATGGTGTTGATCATGGGCTTCCAGTCGATCCTGATGGGCCTGATCGCCGAGCTGCTGGTGCGCACCTACCACGAATCACAGGGCAAGACCACCTACACCATTCGCAAAGCGCTCAATATCCGGCCGGATGAACTGGTGGAAGGGGCGGTGGATGCGCATCCTGGTATTTTCGCATGAGTACCCGCCGGTAGGTGGTGGCGGCGGCCGCGTGGCGCAGGACCTGTGTCAGGGGTTGGTGCGGCGCGGGCACAGCGTGCGCATTCTCACCGCGGCGTGGGGCGATTTACCCACGCGGCAGGATGACGCCGGGGTGGAGGTTGTACGCCTGCCTTCCGGGCGGCGCGAGGCCTTCCGCGCCGGCCTGGGCGCGATGGCGGGCTATGTGTGGGCTGCTTTCTGGGCCGGGCGCAAGGCCATTCGCGATTGGAAGCCGGACGTGCTGCACGTGCATTTCGCCGTGCCGGCCGGCCCTGCCGCCTGGCTGCTGAGCAAGTTGACTGGCGTGCCCTACGTGCTCACCGCGCACCTGGGGGATGTGCCCGGCGGCACGCCCGAAAAAACCGGGCGCTGGTTCCGGCTGGTGTATCCGTTCACCCCGCCCATCTGGCGCGGGGCGGCCAGGGTGGTGGCGGTCAGCCAGTTCACCCGCTCGCTGGCCGTACAGCATTACCCTGTGCCGGTGCAGGTGATTTTCAACGGCGTGGATTTAAAAGCGCTCGACCCGGGGCTGATCTGCGCCGGGCAGCCGCCGCGGCTGGTGTTCGCCGGGCGGTTTATGCCGCAGAAAAACCCGCTCCAGGTGGTGCGCGCGCTGGACGCGGTGCGTGACCTGCCCTGGACGTGCGCCATGCTGGGCGACGGCCCGCTGCGCCCCGCGGTGCAGGCCGAGATCGAGCGCCTGGGGCTGGGCGAGCGCATTGATCTGCCCGGCTGGGTCTCGACCGATGACGTGCTGCGCGCCTTTCGCGCCAGCGATATCTTGTTCATGCCCTCGCTGTCTGAGGGGCTGCCGGTGGTTGGCGTGCAGGCCGCGGCGCTGGGGCTGGCACTGGTGGTCTCGCGCGTGGGCGGCTGGAGCGACGTGGTCGACGAAGGCCGCAACGGGTTTATGATCGACCCGCAGGATGTGGCCGGTTTTGCCGCCGTGCTGCGCCGGCTGCTCTCCGACCCGCGCGCGCTGCAGGTCTTCCGCCAGGAGAGCCGCGCGCTGGCCGCCAAGTTTGACATGGAAACGATCGTGGCGCAGTATGAACAGGTGCTGGCCGAGGCCAGCCGCGTCGCGTAGAAAGAAGCATCGATGGAACTGCCTTACACCACTTTGATTGAAGCTGTCATCCGGCGCGCCGCCGAAAACCCCGAGGCACGCAGCATCATCTTCCTCAACGACGACGGCAGCGAGAATATCATCACCGCCGCCGAATTCCACGCCCGCAACCAGGCCTATGCTACTGCGCTGCGCCGGCTGGGCGTCGGGCCGGAAGACCTGGTCATTCTGGTGCTCAAGCATTCCGAAACGCTGCTCTCGGCCTTTTGGGGCGCGATGTACCTGGGCGCGATCGCCTCGATCTTCCCCTTCCTGACCGAGAAGCTTGACCCGGGTCTGTACAAAGAACGCGTCAAGGCGCTGGTGACCCAGGAACACGCCCGCGCGGTGATCACCTACCCCGAGTTCAAGCAGGAATTGAGCGAACTGCTGGCCGGCACAGACTGCCGCGTGCTCAGCAGCGACGAGGCTGATGCGACAAATCCGCACTCCGAGCCCGTCGAAGGGTTCGGATATGAACCTGCGCAGATTCACCTGGAAAAGATCGCTTTTCTGCAGCATTCCAGCGGCACAACCGGCTTGCAGAAGGGCGTGGCGCTCTCGCACCGCGCGGTGCTCAACCAGGTGCGCGCCTACAGCCAGGCGATGGACCTGCGCCCCGACGATATCGTGGTGAGCTGGCTGCCGCTGTACCACGATATGGGCTTGATCGCCGGGTTTGTGATGCCGCTGGTGGCGGGCATCCCCCTTGTGCTGATGTCGCCGTTCGCGTGGGTGCGCAGCCCGAAATTGCTGCTGCAGGCCGCCAGCGCCCACCGCGCCACGCTCACCTGGCTGCCCAACTTCGCCTACAACCACTCGGTGCGCGGCATCCGCGAGCGCGACCTGCAAGGGGTGGACCTCTCCAGCCTGCGCGCGGTGATCAACTGCTCCGAGCCGGTGCGGCTCGACAGCCAGCAGATGTTCCTGCAAAAGTTTGGCCCGCATGGCCTGCGCGAGGGGGCGCTTTCGGCTTGCTATGCCATGGCCGAGAATACCTTTGCCGTCACGCAAACCCCGCCCGGCCAGCCCCCGCGCGTGGACTGGGTGCTCACGGCCGCGCTGCAAAGCGAGAAGCAGGCCGTGCCACACCGCACGGTGAGCCCCGTCGAACCGTCCGGTGAAGCGGGCTTCGACGCAGCTCAGCCAACAAATGGCTACATCCCCATGGTGAGCTGCGGCTTTCCCATCCCCGGCACCGAGGTGCGCATTGTAGATACACATCGCAAGCCGCTGCCCGAGCGCCAGGTGGGCGAGGTGGCCCTGCGCAGCGACTGCATGTTGAGCGGCTACTACCACCGCGAAGACGCCACCGCCGCCGCCATCCACGCCGGCTGGTACTTTACCGGCGACATGGGCTACATGGCGGACGGCGAACTGTTCATTTCCGGCCGCAAGAAAGATATGATCATCGTCGGCGGGAAAAACATCTTCCCGCAGGACCTGGAGGCCATCGCCAACGGCGTGCCGGGGCTGTACCCGGGGCGCAGCGTGGCCTTTGGCGTGACCGACGAGCGCATGGGCTCGGAGTCGGTGGTGATGGTGTGCGAACTGGAGGATGAAAACGCCGGGGAAGCGGCGCGCGCCGCCATCGAGCGCGAGCTGCGCCAGCGCGTGGTGCAGCAGACCGAAATTGCGCTGAGCGACGTGCTGCTGGTGGGCCGCCGCTGGCTGATTAAGACCTCGAGCGGCAAGATCGCGCGCGGCGACAACCGGCAGAAGTATTTCGACGCCCGGGCGGGCTGATCATGGCGCACGGCGGGCTGGCACGGGTGCGGGGAGAATGGGCGCGGCTGCGGAACAACAAGCTGATCGCCAATGCCAGCACGTATATTTCGGGCAGCTTCGTCCAGCGCGCGTTTGAATTCTTGCTCATTCCGCTGTGGGCGCGCTTTCTCTCCCCCGACGACTATGGCATCATCGGGGCGATGACCTCGTACAGCTCGATCCTGTTCAACGTGCTGCTGCTGGGGCTGGCGGGCGCCATCACGCGCAAGTATTACGATTTTCTGGACGACCGTCACGAGCAAAAACGCTACGTCTCATCCGTGGCGCTGTTCCAGATCGGCGCGGCGTTTGCCATCACCCTGCTGCTTGACCGCGCCAGCCCGTGGATCTGGCAGGCGATGCAGATCGAAACCATTCCATTCCACCCCTACGTACGGCTGATGCTGTGGTGGTCGTACCTGCGCACGCTGATCCAGATCCCCATGACGCTGTACCAGACCGAGCAGCGCGCCGGGCGCTACCTGTGGGTGCAGTACGCCAACTTCATCACCAACGTGGGCTTTTCGCTGCTGCTGGTGGTGCTGCTGCGGCTGGGCGCGGCCGGGCAGATGTGGAGCAACGTGGTCGCCGCGCTGGCGGTGGGGCTGACCTTTACGGTGATGATGCTGCGCGATTGGCTGGTGCCCGGGTTTTCGTGGGCGTACGTGCGCTCGGCGCTGGCTTACGGCCTGCCGCTGGTGTTCCAGGCGGTGGCCGGGTGGACCATCAACCAGGCCGGGCGGGTGATCCTGCAGTGGAACGCCACGCTCAACGAACTGGGACTGTACACGCTGGGCTACAACCTTGGCCTGGTGATGAACGTGCTGGTGATGGCGGTCTACCAGGCTTGGATGCCGTTCTACTTCCGCATGATGGAGCAGGACAGCAACCCCAACCAGAGCATGCGCCGCATCGTCAGCATTTATATTGCCCTGCTGGGCGGGCTGTGCATGGTGGGCATCCTGTTCGCCAGCGATATCGTCTACCTGCTGCTGCCGGAGAAATACTACGGCAGCGCTCCGTACGTTGGCCCGGTGCTGCTGGGCTACTTCCTGTCCGGGTTGTATTACTTTGCCATCTCGCCGGCCTATTTCTACAAAAAGACGCGCATCATCCCGCTGCCAACCGCTTCGATCGCGGTGGTGAACGTGATTCTGAACCTGATCGTCATACCGCGCTACGGCGGGATCGGCTCGGCCTGGGCCACGACGGTCACCTACGCACTGCTGATGCTGGTGTCGCTGTTCATCGGGCAGCATTACCAGCGCGTGCCGTACCCGTTCGCGCGCTTCGCGCTGGTGCTGGTGCTGCTGCTGGGCGCGATTTTCTTTGCCGCCATGTTCACCCCGCTGACCTGGTTCGGGCTGCTGGCCAAGATCGTCGCGCTGCTGCTGTTCGCCGCGCTGGTGGGCGGGATGCTGCTGATCCCGGCGCTGCGCAAACCGCCGGCGGCCGCATGAGCCGCCAGCGCCTGGCCGTGTACACCACCGTCTACCCGCAGATGCGGCCCTATTTCGCCGACTGGTACGCCTCGCTGAGGGCGCAGACCGACCGGGACGTGGACGTGTGGATTGGGTTGGACCGCATGAGCGCGCAGGACGTGCTCGACCTGACGGGCGAGCCGTTCGCGTTCACCCCGGTGCCGGACGAGCCCGGCCTGAGCGTGGCCGGGCTGCGGCAGAAGGCCTTCGCGCAGATGGCGGAGCGCTACTTTGGGGTGATCTTCACCGACGCGGACGATTGGATGATGCCCGAGCGCGTGGCCCAGGCGCGCGCCGACCTGGCTGAAGTGGACGTTTCGGCCTGCGCCATGCGCGTCGTCGCTACCGATGGGCGCGACCTGGGGCAGAC
>CALDSL010000577.1 GCA_937920255.1 uncultured Anaerolineaceae bacterium
TTGGCGTGGCCAACATGGGCATGCACCAGTACCTGAGTATGTATCTGTCGCAGCTTGGCGCCAGCGAAACCCTGATCGGCGGCGCCTGGGGGTTGGGGGCGGTGTCGGAAGCGGCGTTTATGGCATTCAGCGGCGGGCTGATCAGCCGCATCGGCGTGCGTAGGATCCTGCCGGCCGCATTTATGCTCTATGGTTTGCGCATGCTGGCATATACCTTCATGGAAGATCCGCTGCTGGCGCTGCCCATCAGCCTGACGCACTCCATCACCTTTACGCCTTTCTGGCTGGCGGCAGTAATCCTGGTCAACCAGATTTCGCCCGAGCATCTCAAAGCCACGGGGCAGGCCATGCTCGTCGCGACCGTCAGCCTGTCCGGCGTGGTGGGGCTTCCAGTGGCAGGCGTCATTATGGACACGTACGGCATGCCCGCGGTTTTCCGCATGTTTACTGTGTGTTGCTTTGCCGCCGCGGCGATTTTTGTGCTTGGCAACCGGCTGATCAAGCCAGCTCGGAGCGCGGGCGAATAGCGCCGCGCGCCCGGGCGGTTTCCAGATTACACCGGCTGATTTTCTTTCACCACCGGCGCGCTGACGCGGATGAGCGTACCTTCGCCCGGTTTTGAGTGGATTTCCATCGTACCGCCGATGGCCTCAACCCGCTCACGCATGCCTACCAAACCCAAATGGCCGGTGCGCACCAGTTTGATCCAGTTGTCAGGCAGGTTGAAACCCACGCCGTTATCCTGAATTTCCAGCGTCACCTGATGCGGTTCGACGATCAGTGAGATGTTCACCTGTTCGCAGCGCGAGTGTTTGAAGATGTTGTTCATCTGCTCCTGGTAGATGCGAAACAGCGCCATGCGCGTTTCTTCCGGCAAAAGCTGCCCATCACGCATCAGATTCAGGTTGATCTTCATCTCCGGCGAGCGGCTGTTGAAGGCTTGCACATGCGAGCGGATGGCTTTTTCCAACCCAAACGGCGCCAACGCTGGCGGACGCAGTTCCTGGCAGAACTGACGCAGCTCGCGCGTCTGGGTTTGCAGGATCGCTTGCAGATCGTTGAGCAGATTTTTGCGGCTGGCTTCTTCGGTTTCCTGCATCGCTTCCGAGAGCTTCATTCCAGCCGCCACCAGTTCCTGAATTGGACCGTCGTGCAGATCGCGGGCAATTTCCATGCGCTCCATTTCGCGCTGTTGGATGAGCCGCCGCTGCACCTCGATCTGGGTTGTCTTTTCGACGTTCTGCATTTCCAACCGGCGCAGACTGGTGATATCCATCGACGCCGCGGTAAAACCGGTCACCTCGCCGTTTTCGTCGATCAGCGGCTCGATGGTCAGATGGTACAGCAGCCATTCGCCCTTGATCTTGGCCTTCAATTCGGCCTGCGCTCCGACGCCGGTGCGGATCACCTCGGCTTTGAATGCCAGCAGTTCCGACACATCGTCCGCGCCTTCCAGTTCGTCGTCGCGCCTGCCCAGTAGCTCGGCGGCGGAATAACCCCAGCGCGGCCCATACGACCAGGTATAGCGCAGATCTTTGTCCATGGTGAACACGGACACGTTGGAGTTGGTCAGTGCCAGGCGGAAGCGATTCTCGCTTTCGCGCAGGTCTTCCTCCACCATCTTCAGGTCGGTCAGGTCCAGCATGGCGCCTGTGATGCGGACGGCCTTACCCTGCGTGTCACGCGCGATCAGCGAGCGGTCGGTCACATAGGCGTAGCTGCCGTCCGCGCGCCGGAAACGGTAATCCGACGACCACAGCGTGCAGGTCAGGTCGGCCATTGCCTCTGCCTGGCTTTGCAGCACGCGCTCGCGGTCGTCCGGGTGCAGGCGATCCTTCCACCATTCCGCGGTCTCCGCGGAATAGGGCGGGCGCGGCCCGTACAGGCGGTCATACGCGTCGTTCCACCACAGGGTGTTCTCTGTCAGATTCCAGTCCCACAGACCTTCATTGATGGTGTGGGTGGCCAGGTGGAAGCGTTCTTCGCTGGCGCGCAAGTCTTCCTCAGCTTTTTTGCGGTCGCTGATATCCAACGTGGTCAGCGAAAACCGCTGGCATAGCAAATCGCCGCCCGGAATGGGGCTGATGGTGACATAATACCAGCCCGGGTGCAGGTTGAACAATTCGTTGGTTTCAATTGTCAGTGGTTCGCCTGCGTTGGCGCATTCGCGGTACTTTTCCAACCACGTGGCTATCGTTTTCGCATCGTAACCCAGTTCTGCGGCAGTTTTCAACGCGGCCGTGGAAGGAGTGAGCCCGTGGAACGCTGCGGAGTGCTGGTTCTGGATCAGGTAGGTGATATTGCCTTCAGCAAAGTTCACCTCCACAACCGCCAGCGAAATACCGCTGGCATTAAAGAAACTGCGCAGGGTGGCTTCGCTATCTTGCAGCGCCAGTTCCGCCAGTTTGCGGTCGGTTACGTCGC
>CALDSL010000578.1 GCA_937920255.1 uncultured Anaerolineaceae bacterium
TGCTGCTGCAGGCGGTTGGGGTTCTCGCCGTAGCGGCCGTCATCAGGGCGCACGGAGGGCTCCACGTAGGCCACGTTCCAGGGCTCGGGCCCCAGCACGCGCAGCACGGTGGCAGGATTGTACGTCCCCGCGCCTACCTGAACATTGTAGGGCTGCCAGATGACGCAGCCCTGCTCGCTCCAGTAATGCTGGAGCGCGAGGATCATCGATTGAAAGTCAAGCGGTTGTTGCATAACGGCCCCCGGCCAATAGAGTGTCCAAATTGGGAGAATTATACCAGTTGCGCTACTTTTCGAAGAAGACTACAATCATCTCGTACCGCTCCAACATTTACCGTGCACGTTCGTAGTTTATCCATGAAGGACAGAAAGGGAAGGGAACTGTATGTGGAAAGAGTTTAAAGAGTTTGCCATGCGTGGTCCGGTCATCGATCTTGCCATCGGCGTGATTATTGGGGCGGCATTTGGAAAAATCGTCACCGACTTCGTCAACTATATCCTGATGCCACCAATTGGCCTGCTGCTGGGCAGGGTTGACTTCACCAACCTATTCACCCCGCTGGACGGGCAGACGTACCCGAGTTTGGCCGCAGCGCAGGAAGCCGGGGCGCCGGTGCTGGCTTGGGGCGCGTTCATTAATACGGTGATCAACTTCCTGATTATCGCCTTTGTGATCTTCCTGGTGGTAAAAGCCATCAACCGGACAAAGAAACCCGCTCCGGTGGAAGAAGCACCCGCCACCAAGGAATGCCCGTACTGCGCTTCCTCCATCCCAGCCAAAGCCACCCGCTGCCCGGAGTGCACCTCCGAGATCTAAAGAAAAGTATTGCATGTGAACGAGAACCGCCCCGGACGACGTCCGGGGCGGTTCTCGTTCACATGCAATACTTCAATCCTCGCTGACCTTGCGGATGAAAGCCGGGGCGTTCAGACCGCGCTCCAACAGGAAGGTCAGGTAATGATTGAGCAGCGTTTCCATCTCGGCGCGCACAGCGGCGGGGATTTCGGCGCGCAGCACCTGGGAAAAATGGCTGCGTTGAAAGTGGCGCAGGTACTTGAGCGCGGCCATGCTCACCGGGCGGCTGCCAGGCGTGCGCGCGCCGCACTCCGGGCACAGCGCCCCACCCATCTGCGCGCTGAAGAACTGGTCGCGCGGCTGGATCTCACGCCCGCAGCTCGGGCAGTTGAACAGCTCCGGGCGAAACCCGAGCAGGTCAAGCAGGTGCAGTTCGTAATAGCGCATCACAAAAAACGGGTCCGGCACCACCACCAGGCGCTCGAGCGTGTCGGTCAGCAACTGGTAGATGTGCAGGTTCTGGCCTTCCTCGTAGGTGAAGCGGTCGAGCAGTTCCAGCACGTAGGAGGCGTAGCCGGTGAGCACCAAGTCTTCACGCAGCGGCAGGTAGGCATCCAGTGTTTCGGCCTGGGTCACGATCCACAGATCGCGGCCGCGTGCCAGCAGCAACGCCACGCGCGTGAACGGCTCCAGGTGGCCGGCCTTGCGCGAGCGCATCTTGCGCACGCCCTTGGCCACGGCGCGCAGCTTGCCCGCTTCGCGCGTGTAGAGCGAGAGCAAGCGGTCGGCCTCGCCCCAATCGCTGTGGCGCAAGACGACCGCGTCCACCCGCAGGCTGCGATCACTCATCGATATTCCGGCTGCTTTCTAGGCCAGGCTGGAAGGCGTGAAGGCCCCGGGCAGCAACTGCCCGACGGTCAGCTCCTGGTGCACCGCGCCGGTTTCGTCGGCAATAATCACCAGTGTGTCCAGGCCGAACTCGGAGAGCACCTGGCGGCAGGAGCCGCAGGGCGAGCCGCCGTTCGAGGTGACCACGGCGATGGCCTCAAACTGGCGCTCGCCTTCCGAGACGGCTTTGAAGACCGCCACGCGCTCGGCGCACACCGTCACCGGGTAGGCCGCGTTCTCGATATTGACGCCGTCATAGACGCGACCCGAAGCGGTCAGCAGCGCCGCCCCGACAGCATAACTGGAATACGGAACGTACGCCCACTTGCGGGCGCTGATGGCCTGCTGGACCAGCTTTTGGCGGGTTTCATCGTTCATAGTTGCCATTCTCCTCCTGTTCAACCGATACCACGCGGTGCGCGCGCACCTTGCGAATACGCCGCCCGCTGACCTGTTCGACGGTCAGTTTCCAGTCATCGACCTGCAGTTCTTCGCCGCCCAGCGGCACGTGCCCCACCTGAGCGCTGATGTATCCGCCCAGCGTGTCGGCCACGTCTTTGGCCAGGTGCATGTCGGTGATGTCATTCACGTCTTCCAGATCAATGCGCCCCTGGAAAACGTACTCATCCTCGCTGATCTTGGTGTAAGGCAGTTCTTCCACCTGGTCGTACTCGTCGCGGATCTCACCCACAATTTCTTCGACGATGTCTTCCAGCGTCACCAGGCCGGCCATACCGCCGTATTCATCCACCACGATGGCGATGTGCACGCCGTTGGCGCGCATCTCGGCCAGCAGTTCCTCCACCTTTTTGGCCTCGGGCACAAAGTAAGCCGGGCGCAGCAGATCGCGTAGCGCGTAGAGCGTATCGGCGTTGAGGCGCACGCGCAGCATGTCTTTGGCGTACAGCACGCCGATGACGTTATCGATGGTGTCCTCGTAGACCGGCACACGCGAGTGGCCGGATTTGGTGAAGGCCTGGATGGCCTGCTCCAGCGGGGTGTTGATGTCCAGCGCCAGCACGTCGATGCGCGGGATCATCACCTCGCGGCACAGGGTCTCGCCAAACTGGAAAATCGAATAAATCATGCGCCGCTCGCCCTGTTCCAGCGAGCTTTGGGGCTGGTCTTCTTCCACCCAGTTTTTGAGCTCATCCTCGGTCACGGGGATGGTAACGGGGGTGGAAGGAGCGGAACCGATAAACACCATCAGCAGCGCGGTCAGCGGGGTGAACAGCGTGTTCAACAGCCCGGCCAGGGGCGTCAGCACGATGGCGGTGCGTTCGGCGTTGGGGATGACGCGGCCTTCGATGAAGAACTCAACCGCCAGCAGCAGCACCGCCGCCAGGAACAACACCACCAGCGCCGCGCCGAGGGTATCCAGATCGGGGCGCAGGTTGCGCCACACCAGGTACACCAGGCCCGACACAATGAAGTGCAGCGTCACCACCACCAGGCGCAGCATGGGGCGCAGGCGCGCATTCTCCAGCAGGCTGATGGTGCGCTCGACGCGCACCGCGCCCAGATCGCGCATGCTCACCAATTGCGGCAGGCGCGCGTTGGCCAGGCTGGA
>CALDSL010000579.1 GCA_937920255.1 uncultured Anaerolineaceae bacterium
TCTTCCTCGTCGCAGCCCGGTGAATGGGCGGGGCTGCTCTCCACACATTAGACGCATGCGCGCGGAGTTTTGTTCCTCTGGCACTATCGAGGGGGAAAATCAAACCGCGAAGATCGCGAAGAGAATAGCAAATTGAGCGTTTTAAGGACAGACCCGTGCAGGGGTCTCACTCAAGCCACTTTTTCCTCGAGCTTGTGTCTGATCAATAGTGCCCGGGTGAAGCATTCGGAGATGTTCAGTGCTTGAAACGTATTGGCCTGACCGAATGCTTCACCCCTACATTGGCGTCGCCCTCGAATCAATAAAGAGCCATAGTAGCGTGCACCTTGGCGCACCACACGATGGCCCTTAACACTGGTACGCCGATGGCATGAGCGTTTTCCGCTTGGCATAGGTGCATTAAAGATCATTGTGTGGTGCGCCAAGGCGCACGCTACAGGGGTTTTAATACATTGTCGGGGCGCTGGAAGATTTTGCGGCTCTACGATGTCTGGTAAAGACACGAAATATTGAAGCAACCTAATCCGCGAGGCGGGTGTGTTGAAGGCGGTGCATGGCGGCATATGGGCCGGATTGGGCGAGTAGGGCGGCATGCGCGCCGCGCTCGACGACGCGGCCGGCATCGAGCACGAGGATTTCGTCCATGCGCTCGACCAGGCCGTCGAGCTGGTGGGTAACCAGCAGCCAGGTCTTACCGGCCAGCGCCCGCTCCAGCGACTGCCCGAGGCGCGCGGCGGTGGAAGGGTCGAGATGCGCGGCCGGCTCGTCCAAAATCACCAGGGGCGCGTTCTGCAGCACGGCGCGCGCCACGGCCAAACGCTGGCGCTCGCCGCCGCTCATGCGCGCGCCGCGCTCGCCCAGCCACTCGTCCAGACCATCCGGCAGGCTGGCAAACCAGCCATCCAGTTCGGCGGCGCGCAGGGCGGCCAACAGGTCGGCGTCGCTGGCGGATGGCCGCGCCAGCCGCAGATTCTGCGCCAGGGTGGCGGTGAACAGGTAGGTGGTCTGCGAGATGACCGCCATGCGCGCTCGCGCCCCTTCGGCGGCGTAGGCGCGGATATCCTGGCCGTCCAGTTCGATGACGCCCGGGGGAACATCCCAAAAGCGCAGCAGCAGGTTGGCCAGGGTGGTCTTGCCCGCGCCGCTGGCGCCCACCAGCGCCACGCGCCGGCCGGGGGGCAGGTCGAGATCCAGATCGCAAAGCGCGGGCGGCAGATCCGGCGCGTAGCGGAAGGTGAGGCCGCGCACGCGCAGCCCAGCTACGGTTGGTGCCGGCAGCGGCGCGGGCGGGTCCGTCACCGCCGGGGTCGCCTCGGCCAGCGCGAACAACCGCCGCCCGGCCGCGACGCTGAGTTGAAGCTGCTGGCCGGCCTGCGGCAGCGGCTGCACCGCCTCAAAACTGGCCAGCACCAGCATCGACACCACCGCCAGCAACACCCCGTCTAATTCTCCGCCCGCGACGAGCGGGATGGCTGCCAAAAGCACGGCCAGCAGGGTCAGGTTGGCGGCCAGTTGGCCGAGCGCCGTGCCCGCCGCGCCGACCCAGGCCGCGCGCATCTGCGCCCGGCCGGCCTGCCGGTCGAGGGCGCGCAATTGTTCCAGACGATCCCCGGCGCGGCCGTAAGCCAGCAGATCAGCCATGCCCTGGATGACATCGACGATCTGGGTTTCCAGCGCGGTACGCGCCGCGATGATGCCCGCCGCGGGGCGGCGGCCGAGCCCATAGGCCAGCAGGGGCACGGCGAGCCCGCCCATCAACAGCCCGCCGGCCAGGATGAGACCCAGGCGCGGGTGGAACTGCCCGGTGAACAGCCCCATGCCGAGGGTGACCAGCAGCGCGGCCAGCGGCGGGGCCGCGGCGCGCACATAAAAGTTTTCGAGGGTTTCTATGTCGCTCACGGCGCGACTGAGAAGATCGCCGCCGCGGTAGTCCATCAGGCGCGCCGGGGCCAGTGGCTCGAGCGCGCGGTAGAACCACACGCGCAACCCGGCCAGCAACCGGAAATTGACGCTGTGCGAGACCAGCCGCTCGGCGTAACGCAGCAGCCCGCGCGCGATGCCGAAGAAGCGCACGCCCACAATGGCCACCTGCAGCACGGCGATCGACGGGTGCAGCGCGGCGGTGGCGGTCACGTAGGCGGATGTACCCAGCAGTCCGATCGACGCGGCGGTGGTGCCGGCGCTGAGCAGCACCGAAAGCGCCACCCAGGCGGCAAAGGGGCGCAAAAAACCGGCCAGGCGCGCCAGCACTTGTAGCGCGGGCATGGGGCGCGGGGTCACGGCTGGCTCTCCCCGGCGGTTACCAGGGCCGCATATGCGCCGCCGCGCGCCAGCAGCGCAGCATGGCTGCCGTTTTCGACCACGCGACCAGCGCGGAGCACCACGATGCGGTCGGCGGCCAGAACGGTTTGCAGGCTGTGCGCCACGGTCAGCACAGTCATCCCGCGGCTGCGGCGCAGCGCATCCGCGGCGGCCTGAAACGCGGCGATATTGCCCGGGTCGAGGTGGGCGGTGGGCTCGTCCAGCACCAGCAGCGGGGCGTGCTTGAGGTAGGCGCGCGCCAGCGCCAGGCGCTGCGCCTGCCCGCCGCTCAGCCGCGCCCCGCCCTCTCCGATGACGGTGTCCAGGCCGCGCGGGAGGGAATCGACGGTCTCTGCCAGCCCAGCCAGCCGCAGCGCGTCGCGCAGCGCGGCGTCGCCGGCAGCGGGATCAGCCAGCCGGAGGTTGGCGGCGATGGTGTCGTGAAACAGATAGGGCTGCTGGGGCACCCAGGCCAGCAGGGCGCGCCAACTTTCGGGGTCTACGCTTCCGGCGGTCCACTCCCCGAGACGGATATTCCCCTGCTGCAGGACGAGAAAGCGCAGCAGCAAATTGACCAGCGTGCTCTTGCCCGCGCCGGTGGCGCCGACCAGGGCGACGTGCTCGCCGGGCTGGATTTCGAAGCTCACGCCCTGCAGCGCGCCGGTTTCACGGCCGGGGTAGCGGTAATGCACGTCGTCAAACGCCACGGCCATGGGCGGGGAATCGGCGGGCAGACGAGTGCGTTCCCCACCCGCCGCGGGCGGCGTTTCGAGCGGCGCGTCGAGGATCTCAAAGATGCGCCGGGCGGCGGCGACCCCGGCCATGCCGGCATGAAAGCGCTGCCCGAGCTGGCGCAGCGGCAGGTAAAACTCGGGGGCTATGATGAGGATGAAAAACGCCTCTTCAAACCC
>CALDSL010000580.1 GCA_937920255.1 uncultured Anaerolineaceae bacterium
AGACGCAATGAAGCTTATAGAACGATTCCTCCTTACTTTTCTCGCACTGGCGCTGATGTTTGGCGCTGCCGGTCCGTTGAATGTTCAGGCGCAAGATTCCTCGCCATGGGCTGAGGTGTTTGATGAGAACGGCAATTTGCGCTCTGACATTATCGATCTCGGCGAGACCACCGAAACTCCTTCCTGGATGAGCGTGGATCTTCCTTTCGGCCAATCGCTGGATCTGGAAGCCAATTACCATCGTTATCAGACGGCAGATGGGAACCTGGTTGTCCTGCCTTCGGCCTCAACGCTCTTTTTTATGGCGATGAACCCGCAGGAAAGCGGTCTGGCAGGATCTGAGGGCATGATGAGCAATGGCTATGGCAGCCTGATTACTTTTCTGGGTCTGGTGGCTGGTGACAGCATCGACTGGAATCGCGTATCGAGCGACCGCCCGCAGTACACATCGCCAGATCAATTTTGGGGCGCGGTGCTGAGTGGGCAGGAAAACGTGTGGACCTGGTTCTCCGGGTTTGGCTTTATCACCACCCTGCTCTCCATGTCCTGGAATGATGCTGCGCTGCGCACCGCCTATCTCATGTATCTCAACGGCGTCCAAAACTGCGCGTCTAATCCCGGCGGCTGCTCTGGGATCGTCACCCCGCTGCCGCCACCGCGACTTTGCCCGGACTCGTCCATTACGATCCAGCAGCCCGTGGCGTCGATCAAAAAGATCGCGCCAAACAACCCGCTGGTAGTTGGGCAGGACACCCAGGAACGGCGCGGCGCGGATATTCAGGTACTGATCACCATTCCGCCGGTGATTTTCACCTGGTACGAACCGATTTACGAAGAAAACGATATTTGCCGGGAGGCCGGCGCTGGTGAAACCCCCAACTGCCGCAAGGACTCCAGTTCAGTTGCCAACGATGGCGTTGAGGATACGGAACTGGTTTTCAAAGAATGTTTGCAGCATGTTGAGCAGCTTCCGGATGCCGTTGCGTCCCTGCAAGCCACCGCGACATTGAGCGCGGCGAGCAAGGCCTGGATCACCGGCCAGTTGGGCCAGACGCATTATGGCGCACACGTCTACCGGGAAAGCTTCACCTTGATCCCTGGCTTCACCAACTGGAGCGGCAGTTGTAATGCCGGCGGCACCTGCACGGCTACCGGTACGGCGCTGCAAGTTCCCTTCGCCGATCCGGGTACTTTCAACCTGAGACTGCGCGCTACCACGCGAGGGACCAGTTTCCGGGGGATGACCATCACCCAACCCCGCACGATCAGCGAGGATGGTGAGTTTCAGGTGTACGTCACCCTGCCTGCCCTGATCCCGTAGCACGCCATCGGAGCCCACCCGCGATGAACGATCTCACGATCTTGCTTGGCGAATTTCTGGCTGCGCTGCCAACCTACATCCTCAACGGCATCCTGGTCACGCTGTATTGGCTGGCCGAATCAGCGCCGGCGCTGTTGAGTATCGGATGCGCGATAGCGGTGATGCGCTTCGTGGATCGTGATCTACAAAACCGGGCAATGTTCCGTCCGGCGCGAGAAGGTCGGGAAGTGGTGATGCCTGATCCGCACACCGCCCAAACACTGACCGGGATTGTTCTTACTTTATGGCTGGTCAGCCAGTGGCAGATGGGTGCGCCGGTCCCGTGGATTGGCGCGGCGATGTGGGTGTTTGGGGTTGTGGTTCTGCTGGCGACACGCCAGCAGCAGCTGACCACTTTGTGGAATATCAAATCCGGCATCGCCATTTACGCCCTGGCGGTCATTGGCAGCCGTTTGTACCTGACCTACACCTCGGCGTTATCCGCCGAACAATGGGCCGCCTTGATCGGCTCCGCCGACAGCGCCGCCCTGGTATTGAGCAACACACGCGGGAACGTGACCACCATCATCCTGTGGGCG
>CALDSL010000581.1 GCA_937920255.1 uncultured Anaerolineaceae bacterium
GGGGCAGGGCTTCGGTGCATTTACCGTCTCTTCCGGTGTTCCAGGTGATCACCAGCTCTTTTTTGGCGCGCGTGATGCCGACGTATAACAGGCGCAGCCGCTCGGCGGAATAGCCAACACGCGATTCTTCCGTGGCCGCGCCTTCCTCCATGTACAGCGCGGAAACATCCTCCTGCATCAGGGCCTTGAGCCGCGCCAGCGTTTCGGCGGCCAGGTCCTGCTTGCGGCGCACGAACCATTTTTCTCCGATGTAGCGGTCGCCCGGCTGGCAGGAGGGGTAATCGTAATTGTTTACGGAAACCAGGTACACCCGGTCCCATTCCAGGCCTTTGGCTTTGTGCACCGTCGCCACCACCACCTTGCCTTTGTGGCGGTCGGGGTCAAAGCCGGTGTCTCCGTCGCTGAAACCGGTCAGCTTGCGGCGGTGGTTGGCAATATCATCCAGGTCGGTCGAAAATTCGGGCAGGTTCCAGTCGGGGTGGGCGGCGGCCGCGGTCGCCACCACGCGCGCGATTTTATACGCCAGGGCCACGTCGACCGCCTCGGTGAACAGATCCTGGGCGATGAGGAGGATGAGCTCGTCCGATGGCAGCGTGGTGGCAGCCTGCCAGCGCATGATCTGGTCACGAAAGCTCTCCAGCCGTTCGCGCAACGACTGGTTGTCCTGGGCTTCGGGCAGCTTGTCCAGCCAGTTCGCGCCGCTGCGCGGCTTGAGATAATCTTCGACGTAAAACAGGTGCGAGATCAGCGCCGCGGTCTGTTTGACCTGTTCTGCCGTATCGGGGTGGTTGGCCTCGCGATAATAGACCTTCGTGTAGGCATCGGCCAGATGGCCGGAATGGGTGGGATAGGCCAGGCAGCGCAGAATGGACGCCAGGATGGTGGTCACTTCGCGGGTTTGGGTGGTGCTGCGCAGCAGTTCCACGTACTCCAGCCCTTGCTCGCGCAGGGCGTCGACCACCTTCTTGCCGTGGTGGTTGCTGGTGACCAGCACGGCGATGGTCGAATCGGGGTTCTCGGGCAGGTAAGATTTGATCGATTTCACCACCCGGTTGATCTCGGCGTCAGAGTTCTGGCTCTGTGGCATGATGATCACCCGGTCGGGCCGGTCTTGCGGGTTGGGCTGCGGATCATTCGGCCCGTCGGCTTCGCGGATTTCGGGCGTGACCAGTGCTTCGCGCAGCGCCAGCACGGGGTGCTCGTCGCGCGTCCAGCGGATGAGGCGGTTGGCCAGGCGGATGATGCTGCGGGTCGAGCGTCCGCTGTTGGGCAGCTCGCGCCGCTGCACGCCGGGTTCGTTCAAGAAATTGAGCAGGTATTTCGGGTTGGCCGTGGTAAACGTCTCGAAAATCGCCTGGTTGGGGTCGCCCACGCGCACCCAGTTGCCGCCTTCACCGGCCAGCAAGCGCAGGATTTCCTCCTGCAGCCGGCTGCTGTCCTGCGCCTCGTCTTCCAGAATAAACGGCCAGCGGAAGCGCAGCAAATCGAGGTATTCTTCATCCGATTGCAGCGCCTGCAGCGCCATGCGGATCAGATCGTCAAAGTCGACCGCGCTGCGGTAGCGCAGCGCCTGCTGGTAGCTGGAGTAGATGTCGCAGCACATATTGAGCAGCGGCTGTGACTTGTGCAGCGCGGTGATGCGCTTGCGGATCTCGGCTGGGCCAACCTGAAGGTCTTTGGCCTGGCGGATAAAGCTGGAAGACGTATCCACCACCAGCGATGGCCAATCCTTGTTTTTGACATTCGCTGAGCGCGTCAGATCGCAGCTTTCGTCGGTCCAGTCGTAGATAAATTCGGGGTGCGACGTCATCCAGTTCTGCGTCGAGGTCTTCAGCACCGTGTCGCGCTCGGATTCGTCCAGAATGACAAACTCGTCTGACAGCCCAGCCAGGTCAGGCCGCTCGCGCACGATGTCGTTCGCCAGGCCGTGCAGGGTGCGCACGCGGTAGCCCATGTTGGGTAGCAGGCCACGCTTTTGGGTAAAGGTCTCGATGCGCTGCTTGAAGTTGTCCACCGCCGAATTGACCAGGGTCACGATGAGAATTTGCTGGCCGCGGCGCAGGTTGCCTTCCGCGATAATTTTGGCCGCCAGGCTGGAGAGGGTATGCGTCTTTCCGCTTCCCGGCACGGCCGAAACGCCCATTTTCCCGGATTGGTAGGCCAGAACCTGCTGTTGTGCGATGCGGGGAACAAACATGGTTTACTGCTCCATCAATTCAGGATAACGGATGAGAATATCGGCCAGAGCTTCGAACAATTTTCCCTGCTGCTCGTTGCCCTGCTCGTCGATCTCGGTGTAGCACAGGTACAGGTGGCTGCCGCAGCGGCGCACCAGACCATGCACCAGCCGCGAAAGCGACTCGTGATTGACCTGAACCTCCTGAGCGTGGGTCCATTTTTGCTCTTGTGGCCACTGGCGGCTGAGCACGTAGGCATGGGTGATCGGCTGGTCCAGCCGGCGCCACCAGTTGTTGTTGCCGATATCCAGCCAGAACTGGTAGGCCACCGGCCGGTTGCTGACCAAAAACGTGTAGGCCGGGGCGATGAAAACCGCATCTTCAGCCTGTTGGAACCATACCGGTAGATACTGCGCGCCCAAAACCCCCTGTTCCACCAGGCGCACGTACTCGTAGCCGGCGGGTCGCTCTTTTTCGGTCAGGCCGGCATCGGCGGTGTTCCAGCGGAAGTTCTGCACCGATTCAATCAACTGGTCGGTGATATTGGCCGTGTCCATTTGCTGGAAAAAGCCGAAACCCGGCAGCGAAAGCAGCTCGCCGAACAGCCGGCGCAGGAAGATATCAAAATCGACGCTGCCTTCCGCGCGGTATGCGTCCAGCCAGCCGCGCAGGATGTCGTACTGCGCGCCGGCACGGTAGGTGATGCGCTGCTGGTGGGTGGGCGACAGGCGTTCAAAGGGGAGCAGGCTGCCGCCCGGCTGGGTGGGTTTATACGCGTTGCGCACCAGCACATCGGCGCGCACCAGGTCCAGCCCCTCGATGCTCTGCACCAGTGCATTGCGCAAATCGAAGTGCGAAACCGTCAGGTCCCAATCCGGGTGCGCCAGCTTGGATAGGGTGATCAGGCAGCGCACGGCCGGCTCGTCGCGCAGCGAGCGCGACGGCCGGTGCGAGCGGGTGGGAATGCCGTAGCTTTCCAGGCGGTTGGCCAGCGAAAAGCGAAGCGAGCTGGACAGAAACGGCGCCAGCACGGCAATCTCGCCCGGGCTGACGCCCTCGCGCAGTACCAGGCGCACGATCTCCTGGCTGGTGCGTTCGAGCATGTCTGGAAAGAACTGGTCATGCCACACGGTGATGTACTCGCCGGCGCCGCGCGACACGGCGCTGGAGGGTTCCGGTTGGCACAGCGATTCTTCCACCAGGTGGCCGAACTGGAGCAGTTCCACCGGCGTGACGATGGACTCTTCAAAGCGAACGATATGCTCACACCCGCCGGCCAACGCGCGGCCGCTTTCCGGGTCGGCGCCCAGAAAGGAGCGGTAACCGGCCTGCAGATCGCTGATCAGCAGGGCTGAATCGAAATCGGGCAGCCACTCGCGCACCACATCGTGCGCCACGGGGATGTCTTCTTCCACATTGTCGTAGATCAGATGGCGGTAGCGCCCGCGCAGGTATTGGCGTCCCAGCAGCGACGGCCACAGGTGCTTGCAGAAAATCTCCAGCACCAGCGAAAAATCGACCAGGTTGTGCTCCAGGCAGTAGCGACGGAAAAGCAGCGCGCATTCCTCTGCTTCCTGGTAGACGTGGATCTGCTCGGGTTTGCCCTGCCAGGCCGCGATCAGGCGCTCGCCGATCTGCTCAACCGGAATGCCGATGCCGGCCGCGCTGTTGAGGTTGCTGAGGATCTGGCTGTACAGACGGTTGGCGTCGATCGTCACCGACTGGAAGTATTGCTCCTGCTCGCGCAGCGGGCCGACGATGCGCGACATGTAATACTGCGCGGTTTCCACATTCAGAAACACCGGCGGCCGGTCGGGATGCGCAAAACCGGCATTGCGCGCCAGCATCGGCCAGAACAGGTCCACCAACCGGCGCGCCAGGCCGCCCAGGGTGAACACGTCCGGCAGGCTGCCGGCGGGCAGCACCGGCTGGCTCATCACCTCGTAGTAAGGGTAAGCCAGCGTGCGCTGCGGCACCAGCATGAGGATGCTGTGCCCCGGTATCCCTGTTTGGATCATGGCCTGCAGGCGGGCAGCCGCGGCGGCTGACTTTCCCGCGCCGGATGGGCCTTCGACGTAAACGCGGCCAGTATACGGCATGCTGATGAGGCCGTTTTGAAGTTCCGTAAATGCTGGTTGATCCACGTGCTTTGCTCCTGATGGTCCTTCTCTCCCGCGCCAGGCGGGGTGGGTGAGTGGCTGTGAATTCCGCTACGGGTTGTACAGCGGCTCTATTCGTTCTCGGCCATATAGTGAAACAGAGCGCGCGCCAGCAGGGCATCATCTTTGGCGCGGTGCGAATTTGGCAGGTTAATGTTGCACAGCCGCCCGGCCTCCTCCAGACGGATAAAGCGGTAGGCGCGGCGCTTGCTGTCCCAATCGCCTTTGTAGCGGGCATACAGTTCCATGGCGCACAGCGTGTTGAGGTTTTCACGCCAGGGCAGCTTATAGCGCGCGTGCGACTGCTGCATCATGCGCAGATCGAACTCGGCATTGTAGATCACCACCAGCCGCCCCACCAGCAGCGGGCGGATCGCCGGCCACAGGATCGGCCAGGGGCGCGCGCCTTTGACCATTTCATCCGTGATATGGTGAATGCGCGACGCGGCGGCCGGGATCGGCTGGCTGGGGCGCACCAGTGATTCGAACAGGCACTGGCCGTCATCGTCGACGATCGCGATTTCGACAATCTCATCGCCGCGCTCCAGACCGGTGGTCTCGGTGTCCAGATACACCGGGCGTTCGGCTCGTTTTTGCCGCGCAATCTGGGCGACATCGCGTTTGGTAGCGGAAAAGCTAACCGGCATGGTTCCCCTTTTTGCCCGTTTAGGGCAGCGTCCAATAGGCAATCTGGTCGTAATCGGCGGTAAATCCGGCGGTCTCGTTCGGGGCGATGAACACGCCGTAATAACCGGCTTCCTCAAAGCTGGTGTCCTCGATCTCCTGGAGCAGCTTTCCGTTGGCGTACAGGGAGAGCTTGCGGCCTTCCATGCGGATGCCGATCCGGTTGGTCTGGTTGGAGCCGGAAAGAATAGCCGCGTTCTGCGTGTAGTCAATCATATCTGTGATCCCCTGCTCGACCCACTTGCCGAGGGTGTAGCGGCCGTCGCAGGTGAAGGCGAAGTAATAGCCTTTACCCGATTCAAAATCCGGCGCGCGCGCCACCAGGCCGTACAGATCGTCGCTGGAGCAGTTGCGGGTACGCACGGTTGCTTCAATGTAAGCATCGCCCAGCTTGGGCGAGGTGAGCCGCCACGAATGCCAGCCGTTATCGTCCTTGCCTGTGATGGAAAGCGCCCCATTTTCGACGACGATGCGCACGTTATCGTCGTCGTACGGCTCGCCCAACCCAAAGCCGCGGCCGTTGTCCAGCGGGTTGCGGTAGTCGGGGTCACCCAGGGCCGCGGCGATGTCATCGTCAGCGGCGGGGGTCAGCGAGGCCACGGCGGTGGAGGTCGGCGCGGCAGGGCTCTCGGTTAGCGTCGGTTGGGGCGTCGAGCTGGGGATGATGGCCGTCACCGATGGCGCGAGGGTTGGAACAGCCAGCGTGGGCAGCGGCTGCGCAGTCAGCGTGCCGCTGACCGAGGTGGCCACCAGCCTGGGCTCGGGCGTGGCGGTGCTTGTATCAACGTTCTGATCCGGCATGTTGCAACTGGTTAATCCCAGGCATAGCAGCATAACCACAGCGAACCATCTGCGCATGTTTCCCTCCATCCATATCGCCGCTGACCGGCGTGTGAAGCGACCGCCCAACTTTTGCGGCCAGCGCTACAACCAACAATTGTTCTGCCCGCGACACACGTACAGAACATATTTCTTATTATAGGCAGAAAACCGATTCTGTACCTTAAAGATGCCGACCAGTTTCACAACCCGTACCCAGGCGCTTTGGCCCGCGGATGGTTGTCCGCTGGCGGGAATGAATTGTATAATCAGCATGTCCGATGAAAACCACCATCCTCCAGTTGGAAGCCCATGACGATGTGATCTCCACGCGCGACAAAATGACGTGGAGCAAAACGCCGCGCATTCTGCTGGTGTGGCCACGGCGCGGCAAAATCCTGCAACGCAAGGTGGACCTGGTGCTGCTCCAGCGCCAGGGGCGCGCCCTGGGCGCGGAGATCGCCCTGGTGACACGCGATCACCGTGTGCTGCCGTTCGCGCGCGAGGTGGGCATTCCGGTCTTTTCCAGCACGCGCCAGGCGCAGCGCCGCCCGTGGGGACCCTCTGCGCCACCTGTGTCTGTCGCGCGAGCAGAGCGCGCCGCGTTGGGACGCGACGCGCTGGAGGCGCAGCGCGAAAGCCTGCGCCCGCGCATCCGCTCCATCTGGCAGAGCGCACCTGCCCGCGCGCTGGCCTTCCTGCTGGCGATCCTGAGCGTGGCGGGGCTGGCGCTGTTCTTCCTGCCTACCGGTGAAGTGGTATTCACCCCGGAGCGGGTGAAGCAGGAACTCGCGCTGCCGCTGCGCGCCGCGCTGGATGTTCCAGCCGCCAGCGCCACCGGGGATATCCCCGCCCGCCGGGTGCAGGTTGTGGTGGAAGGCAGCCGTGACGCTCCCACCACTGGCATGACCTCCGCGGCCGATACGTTCGCGCGTGGCAGCGTGCGCCTTACCAACCTGACCGCCGATCCGGTGCTGGCGGACGCCGGGATGCAGGTGCGCACCCTGGACGAGCCGCCGCTGCGGTTTGCGCTCGAAGAGGCCACCCAGGTCCCCGCCGGAGTTGGCCAGAGCGTGGATGCCAGGGTGCGCGCGCTGCAGGCCGGCAGCCAGAGCAACGTGCCGCCCGGCAGCATTCTGGTGATCGAAGATGCGCTCGGTTTGGATCTTAAGGTCACCAACCCCGAGCCATTGTTGGGCGGCACGGATCGCCTGGCGCGCACGCCTTCCAGCATGGATGTTGATCAACTACGCGAGGCGCTGCTGGAAGATTTGCGTCAACAAGCGGTGGTCGATCTGAACGCCAACCTGGTCGACGGCCAGGAACTGCTGCCCGAATCGCTGCGCGTGGCCGCGGTGCTCGATGAAGAACGTCGCCCGGAGATCGGGCAGGCCGGCGACATCCTGACCATCCAGATGCGCGTGGAGTTCACCGCGCTGGCCATCGACAGCGCGGATGTCGAACAGGTGGCGCGCGCCGGTCTGGACGCCAACCTGCCGGCCGGTTTCCGCGTGGTGGAAGGCAGCTTTGCCTTCCAACCAGCCGCTGCCCCCGTTTTGGATGACGGCGGCGAATCGATGCGCTGGCAGGTGCGCGCCAGCCGCGCATTGGAAGCGGATTGGAGCCAGGAGGGCGTGGTCCAGGGCGTTCTCGGCCGTAACCGCCAGGAGGCGGCCGCTGAGCTGCGCCGGGTGATCGTACTGCAGTCCGAGCCGGAGATCCGTATTTGGCCGGAATGGTGGAAGTGGTTGCCGTATTTGCCGTTTCGCATCACCGTGGAGGCGCAGTGAACGGGCGCGTTCTCGCGGTCGACCCGGGCTTGAAGCGCATTGGGCTGGCGGTCAGCGACCCGACCGCAACCATCGCCAACCCGCTGCAGGTCATCCAGCACATCTCGCGCGCGGTGGACGCGGCTGCGATTGCGCAAATCGCTGCCGAGCAGGAAGCGGTGCTGATTTTGGTGGGGCAGCCGCTGGACGAGGAAGGTTTGCCCAACACGCCTGAAGCGCGTCACGCAGCGCGGCTGGCGCAGGCCATTCAAGAGCAGGCCAGCATTCCTGTGCAGTTGTGGGATGAGAGCGGCAGCACCAAGGCAGCGCAATATGCGCGGCGGGCGATGGGCGCCAACCGGCGCAAGCGCGCCGGACACCTGGATGACCTGGCCGCGGCGGTGATCCTGCAAAGTTTTCTGGATTTCCAGCAAGGCGAGAGCGGCGGCGGGTGGGACCACATCTAACCAAATTGAGGAGACCATGACACAAACCAGGCGTCGAAGTCGATCCATCCTCCCTTCCGTGTTGATCCTGCTGCTGGCGGTGGCCTGCGCGCTGCTGGCGCTGGGCGCAATGGCGGTCATCGTCATACCGGATATGGCCGAGGAACAATTTGGGCCAGCCAGCGAGCGCCTCAGCACGGCGCAGCGCGTGCGCTACTCGGCGCGGCTGCTGCTGGATCGCGATAATATCATCCAGCCGGTGGATGCCGGCGGCGGCCGCGTGATCTTCCAGGTGGCGTTGGGCGAGAGCGTGCCCGAAATGGCGGCCCGCCTGCAGAGCGAAGGCATCATCCGCAGCGCCGAGGCGTTCCAGACCTACCTGGTCTATTCCGGGCTGGATACGGGCGTGCAGGCCGGCGAGCACCAGCTCAGTCCGGCGCTCAATGCGCTGCAGATCGCGCTGGCCATGCAGGACGCCACGCCGCTGGAGGTATCCTTCAGCGTGCTGCCCGGCTGGCGCGCGGAGGAGATCGCCGCGCTGCTGCCCACTTCGGGACTGGCGGTGCGCGAAGATGATTTCCTGGCACTGGTGCGCGACCCATCCGGCCTCGACCTGCCGGCCCCGCTGGCGGATCTGGCCAGCCTGGAAGGCTTTCTGTATCCAGACGTGTACCGGCTTGAGCGCGACATCAGCGCGGAGGAGATGCTGCTGACGTTTGTACGCCGCTTCGATGAACAGGTTCCGCAAAACGTTAGCGATGCGTTTGAACGCCAGGGGTATACCCTGGTGGAAGGGGTGACGCTGGCATCCATCGTCCAGCGCGAGGCGGTGGTGGCTGAAGAACAACCCATGATCGCCTCGGTATTCCTCAACCGCATGCAGGATGGAATGAAGCTGGATAGCGACCCGACCGTGCAGTATGCCGTTGGTTTTGACGCGGATCGCGGTTCCTGGTGGGTCAACCCGATCAGCGCCGCCGATTTGCAGACCGATTCACCCTACAACACCTATCTCTACACCGGCCTGCCGCCAGGCCCAATCGCCAACCCGGCGCTGTCGGCCATCCAGGCGGTGGCGTTCCCGGCGCAAACGCCGTATTACTTCTTCCGGGCGCGCTGTGACGGCTCGGGCCGGCACTTGTTTGCGCGCACGTACGAGGAACACCTGTCCAATGCCTGTCCGTGATGGACAATTGCGCCGAATTTTGCCATAATTCAAGGGAAATCAGAATGAACCACCAGGAGGCATGGCGATGAGTATATTAGGGATCGATATTGGCGGCTCGGGTATTAAAGGCGGTTTGGTCGATATGTATACCGGTGATCTGGTGGGGGACCGCTACCGCCTGCCGACGCCCGAAGACGCCAAACCCAACGATGTCGCCAAGGTTGTGGATCAGGTGCGCGCGCATTTTGAGTACGAGGGGCCGATTGGAATCGGGTTTCCGGCTATCGTGCGCGAGGGTGTGGCGCTTTCGGCGGCCAATATTGACGAGAGTTGGATCAACACCAACGTGGAAAAGCTGGTCGGCGAAATGACCGGCTGCCCGACGTTTGTGCTCAATGACGCCGACGCGGCGGGGATCGCCGAAATGGCGTTTGGCGCCGGGAAAAGCGTCGAGCATGGCGTGGTACTGATGCTCACCGTTGGCACCGGCATCGGTTCGGCGGTGTTCGTTAACCGCCACTTGCTGCCCAACACCGAATTTGGCCACCTGGAGATCCGCGGCAAAGACGCAGAGCGCCGCGCCTCGGACGCCACCCGCAAGCGCAAGAATCTTTCGTGGGAAGACTGGGCCAAACGTTTTCAGGAATATCTCAACACGATCGAGATGCTGATCGGGCCGGATTTGATCATCATCGGCGGCGGCGTTTCCAAAAACCCCGACGTGTTCTTCCCCTATCTGAAAGTGCGCGCGAAGATGGTCTCCGCTGAATTGCAAAACGAGGCCGGTATCATCGGCGCGGCCATGTACGCCGCGCAGAAGTCTAATCTTGTCAAAGAATAAGAAACCTGTAAAACGAAGCCGGGTGCGGTTGGCCGCACCCGGCTTCGTTTTATTTCTATTAACCTCCGCCGCCGCCGGTGCCGTGAATGCCGCCTTCGGTCAGGCCGCGCAGATCGCCCAGAGCCGCTTCGATCTCCTCGGCGGTCACGGTGCGATCCTCGTCACGGTGGCGCAGCGCGCCCAGGCGCGCCTTTTCCACCGCCACTTCGCCCACAGTGCGGTTGGTGGCCAGCGATTCCTTGACCAGCGCCGCCCCGGCCAGGTACCCGATGACGGGGTTGAGCGCGGTGACGATGATGGCGTTGCGCGCCAGCCAGCCCTCAGCCTTCTCGCGGTTGGCGGTCAGCCCCTTGACGCAGAACTGGGTAAAGGCATTGATCGCGCCAATCATCACCTGCATCATCTCGAACAGGTTGTGGGCGATGATGGGCATCATCACATTCAACTCAAGCTGCCCGGCCTGCGCCGCGAGGGCTACGGTCAAATCGCAGCCCTGCACGTGGAACATGGCCTGGTTGAGCATTTCGGCCAGCACCGGGTTAACCTTGCCGGGCATGATGCTCGAGCCGGGCTGCACCGCGGGCAGCCGCAACTCATCCAGCCCGGTGGCCGGCCCGGATGCCAGCAGACGGAAATCGTTGGCAATACGGGTGAGGGTGATGGCCAGGGTGCGCAGCGAGGCCGAGAAATCGGCCGCGTCCGCCAGTGATTGCATGCTCTCAAACAGATCGTCCGAGGTGTAGAGAGTCAGCCCGGTGATCTGCGTAAGCCGCTCCACCATGCGGCGGTGATACTCGGGGTGCGCGTTGAGCCCGGTACCGGTGGCCGTGCCGCCAATGCCCAGCCGCCGCAGCCCCTCCGCCGAGCGGGTAATGCGCTCGCGGTCGCGTTCGATCGCGCGGGCATAACCGCCAAACTCCTGCCCCATGCGCACCGGCACCGCGTCTTGCAGATGCGTGCGGCCCGATTTGACGATGTCGTCAAATTCAGCGGCTTTCCCGCGCAGCTCGGCGGCCAGGTTGTCCACCGCCGACAGCAGTTCATCCAACCGCCACAGCGCGCCCAGGCGGATGGCGGTCGGGATGGTGTCGTTGGTCGACTGCGACATATTGATGTGATCGTTGGGATTGACAATGTACTTGCCGATCTCGCCGCCCAAAATCTGCGTGGCGCGGTTGGCGAGCACCTCATTGGTATTCATGTTGTGGCTGGTGCCGGCCCCGGCCTGGAACGGGTCAACCACAAATTGCTCGTCCCATTTGCCTTCCATGGTTTCGGTTGCCGCCTGGCTGATGGCATTCGCCAGCCGCGGCTCGAGCATGCCCAACCCGTTGTGGACGTCGGCGGCCGCGCGTTTGATGGCCGCCATCGACCAGATGAACGCGCGCCACGGCCGCAGCCCCGAAACGGGAAAATTCAACACAGCCCGTTGCGTCTGCGCCCCGTAGAGCGCTCCGGCAGGCACAAGCACCTCGCCCAGCGAATCTTTTTCTTTGCGCACAGAAGTACCATTATCCATTTCCCACCCTCCAAATGATTCGGTTGACACAGTTAAAAAGAGGAAGTCATCGACTTCCTCTTAGATTGACAGCTCAAGAACCCTAACCAGCAGCGCTATAACCAGGGCCTTCGGTGTAGTAGCGGCCGTTATCGGGAATGTCCTTGGTCAGGTCCACGACTTCGCCAGCCTCGAGGGCGCGGGTGGCATCCAGATGTACGGCTTCGCCGTCATGGTTGGTGCCGTCGTAGGGCTGGTCAAACCCGGGGGTGCCGACCGGCATGGAGATCAGTTCGCCGCCGCGGGCAGTGTAGGCATCCGGCACTTCATCTTCGGGGAAGATGGCGGCAAACGGGCATTCCGGGACGCAGGCGCCGCAGTCGATGCAGGTATCCGGGTCAATATAAAACCAGGGCCATTCTTCGACAGGCTTTCCTGGCACAATACATTCCACCGGACAGACAGTGGCGCAGCCACCGTCGCGCAAACACAGGCTCGTGATAATATGGGTCATCGTTTCCTCCAAATTAATGCATGTTGATCGGAATGGCGAAATCCTGGGACAAAAACCACATGCGGAAATACTGGTCACGCATTTTCGATGCGGCCGAATTGCACACTTTCAGTCAAAATTGTAGTATTCCGACTCGGCTTTGTCAAGCAGGAAGCAGGACCTTTTCTGGCCGGTTGCCGTGCCTGCCGCGCCAACTTCACTCGGCTTCGGCGTAGGCGATTGGTTTGCGGGGCGGGGGCTGCTTATCCTCGCCCAACAGACGGTTATTCAGGGTATTCTCTTCGCGGATGCGCTCGATCAGACCGCCGCCGATGGCGTCAGCCGGCATGCGCCACTGCCAGTTGCCACTTGCCCGGCCGGGGTAATTCATGCGCGCTTCGGTTCCCAGCGCCAGCATATCCTGCATCGGCGCGAGGGCGAGCACTGCCACCGAGGACCACACCGCGCGGATCATATCCCAGGCGATATTTTCGCCCGAAATGCGCAGGTAGCGGCGTACAAAATCGCGCTCGCGTTCCGGCGCGGACTGGTACCAGCCAACCGATGTGTCGTTATCGTGCGTGCCGGTGTATGCCACGCAGTTCTGCGGGAAGTTATGCGGCAGGAATGGATCGGTCGGGTCGCTCAGGAACGCAAATTGGAACACCTTCATGCCCGGCAGGTTAAATGCGTCGCGCAGATCAAATACATCCTGGCTGATCTCGCCCAAATCCTCGGCTACGATCGGCAAATCACCCAGCCCTTCACGGATGGCGTTGAAAAAATCCGCGCCGGGGCCTTTGACCCAACGGCCAACCTCGGCCGTGGGCATCCCCGCCGGCACTTCCCAGTAGCCGGAGAATCCTCGGAAATGATCCAGCCGCAGAATATCCACCATGCTCAGCGTGGCCTGCATGCGCTGCAGCCACCAGGCATAGCCGCTCTGGCGGTGAACCGACCAGCGGTACAGCGGGTTGCCCCATAACTGACCCGTGGGCGAGAAGTAGTCCGGGGGTACGCCCGCCACCGCCTCTGGCTGGCCTTCGGCGTCCATGTAGAACAATTCTTTGTGCGCCCAGGCGTCGGCGCTGTCGTAGGCGATAAAGATGGGTATATCGCCGACGATCTGGATGCCTTTCTCATTGGCATAGCGCCGCAATGCTTCCCACTGGCGGAAGAACAGGAACTGGCGGAATCGGATCTGCTCGATCTGTTCGGCGTGCGTTTCGCGAAACTGCTGCAAAGCGCTCTGGTTGCGCGTGCGCAGGCTGATATCCCAGTTGTCCCACGATACCCCGCCGTTGGCGTCTTTGATCGCCATAAACAGCGAATAATCATCCAGCCAGTGCGCGTGCTTTTGCTGGAACTGTTCAAATTCCGCGTTCAGCCAATCGGTCTTTCCTGCCCGGAAGGCCGCGTAGGCGCGTTCCAGCAGCGTCAGCTTCCACTGGATCACCGGGCCGTAATCCACCCGGTCGGCCGGGAACTGCGGGCGGTCGGCCAGGTCGGCGCGGGTGAGCAGGCCGTCTTCCATCAGCAGCGCCGGGCTGATCAGGTAAGCGTTACCGGCAAAGGCCGAGAAACACTGGTAGGGTGAATCTCCATAGCCAGTGGGGCCCAATGGCAGCACCTGCCATAACCCGCAGCCGGCCTCTTCCAGAAAATTTACCCAGCGGTACGCTTCGGGTCCGAGGTCGCCAATACCATCTGGCCCTGGAAGGCTGGTGGGGTGCAGGATGATGCCTGACGCGCGCTTATAATTCATTGGGCAGTCTCCGAGTCTGTATATATTCACCGCTTAGGATAACTTTGCTGGTAAAGTCGGCCGGGATGACATCACAGCCGACCATCGCGCCGGGTTCCATGGTCATCGCATCGGGTATGCGGCAGTTCTTGCCGATCATCGCGATCTTACCCTCGCTGCCGGCGCCATCCAGGGTGCCAATGTGGCAGCCGGTGGCGATATGCGTGCGTTTATCAATCACCGAGCGCTCGACCACGCTATTATTGCCAACCGTCACATCGGTCAACAGGATCGAATCGACGACCGTCGCGCCCGATTGCACATACACGCCTGGCGAGAGCACGCTGCGGATCACCTTTGCGCCTTGTTCGATCACGCAGCCATTGCACAGCAGACTATCCTCGAAAACCGCGCCGCGCTGCACGCGCATGGGCGGTCGTTCCTCAGACCGGGTGTGAATGACCCAACTGGCGTCATGCAGATTGAGGGTGGGTGGGGTGGTCAGAAGGTCCATGTGCGCCTTCCAGTAGGAATACACTGTGCCAACATCGACCCAATAGCCGCTGTAGGGGAACGCAAACACCCGTGATCCGCCGTTGATCAGCCGCGGCAGGATATCCTTGCCAAAGTCGTGGGAGGAATCCGACTGGAGGTGATCTTCCCACAAAACCTCATTGAGCACATCCATGCTGAACACATACACGCCCATATTCGCCAGTTGTGACGGTGGGTTGGCGGGTTTTTCCAGGAATGTGGTGCAGCGGTTATCCTGATCGACGCCAACGATGCCAAAACGCGAGGCTTCCTCGAGCGGGACGCGGATGGCGCCCATGGTCACATCAGCTTTATGATCGATGTGATACTGGATCAGCATGTCGTAATCCATCGAATAGACATGATCGCCAGAAAGGATCAGCACCAGGTCGGGTTTGCCGCGCTTGATAAAGGCAAAGTTCTGCTGGATGGCATCCGCGGTGCCGGCAAACCAGGCGGAAGAGCGCGAGCGGTAGGGCGTATAGATGCGCACGCCGCCGGTGCTGTTGCGGTCCAAATCCCAGGGACCGCCTGCGCCGATATGGTCGATTAACGAGTGCGGGCGGTACTGCGCGATAATCGATACATCGTACAAATTCGAGTTGACGCAGTTCGACAGCGGAAAATCGATGATCCGGTACTTACCACCAAACGGAACTGCCGGTTTGGTTCGTTTGGCGGTCAGGACGCCCAAACGGGTTCCTTCGCCGCCTGCCAGAATTACGGCTCTCGTTTTCATGGCTCCACCCTCCGGGATTGGTAGATATTTGCATAGTCGATGGCCGATCGCTGCCAGGAGAAATCCTGCTGCATTCCCAAGCCTTGCCTTGCGCGCCATTCATCAGGATTTTGGTACTCAGCCAGCGCGCGGCGCACCGCCGATGCCAGAGCATGCGGCGAGGCGTTCTGAAACAGGAAACCGGTACTTTTTCCAGGATCAGGCGAATCGATGATCGTGTCGCGCAGGCCGCCCACCGCGCGCGCCAGCGGAATGCAACCATAGCGCATGGCAATCATTTGCGCCAGGCCGCACGGCTCATAGCGTGAAGGCATCAGCAAGCAGTCCGCGCCGGCGTACAGGCGTTTAGAGAGCCGCGAGTCGAAGCGGATCACCGCCCGCACGCGGTCAGGCAGTTCGGCCTCCAGCCTGCGCACTTCATTTTCGAGGAAGGGATCCCCGGTGCCGAGGAAGATGGCATTCCAACTGAGGTCGGTTACCTGGCGCAGGGCCTCGACGGCAATGTCCACGCCTTTTTGCTGGTCCATGCGGCTGATCAGGACCAGCAACGGCGTTTCCAGGTCAGGGGCAAATTGAAATTCCGATAGCAGTGCGGCTTTGTTGGCCTTGCGCGCTTCGAGGTTGTCTTTGTCGAATGGATGCGATAGGGTTGTATCATTGGCGGGGTCCCAGGCTGCCTGGTTCAAGCCGTTTAAAATCCCGGAGATGTGATGGACGCGTTTCTGGAACAGTTGCTCCAGGCCGCAACCAAAGGCAGGGGTCAGCAGCTCGCGGCTGTAGGAGGGCGAAACCGCCACAATGTTATCCGCGACGGCCAGTGCCATCGGCAGGGGTAAATAGCGCGCCCACTCCGGCAGATCAGGATCGCTGCTGGGAGGGATGCCGTACGCGCGCAGCGAATTTTCAACCCCGATGCCCATAAACGGCAGGTTGTGGATATTGACCACGCTGCGCGTGTGGCCAAAAAACTCGTCATTTTGCTCGCGCAGCATGTGCAGCATGTAAACGCTGATGGCGGTATGCCAGTCATTGGCGTGCAGCACATCTGGCTGCCAGTTGAGCGCGCGCGCCATTTCGAGAATCGCCAGGGAGAAGAACGTGAACTTGTCCCCATCTTCCGATGTGTTCATGCTATAGACCGGCATCTCGTCCTGGAACGGATCGCCGGCGATCAGGTACACCGGCACGCCATTGCGCTCGGTCAGGAACACCCGGGCTTCGACAGCGCCGTCCGGTTTTGGCACCATAAAGGTAGCCACGGTTTTGCATTCTTCCGGGGCGAGCGAAATGCCGCAGTGGAACGGGATGACCAGGCGCACGTCCAGCAGGGGACCACCGGTTTGCTCGGGGTCCAGAGCGCGCAGCGCTGGCGGCAGTGATCCGGCCACATCACCCAGGCCGCCGATCTTGATCAGGGGTTCCGCTTCCGCGGCGGCGAACAAAACCTGAAGAATACCCTTTGGCGCATTGTGAGGATTATTCATTTTGCTTCTCTTCAAACCGAGATACCGAAAGAACCGGTCACTGCTTTACTTCCACCATTTTAATATAGTCGTCCGGAAGCACGCCGTCTGGCGCACCGCCCAACAGCTCCAGTAATTCGGCCACAATGCGAGATTTGTTCTCCGCGTCTCTACGGCTCCAGGTGCGGCTCTTGACCTCGATGAAGTAACCCATTTCCGGCTTGGTGACGTGATCGACATTGATGAAGAACTCGATATTCTTATAATGCACCAGGAAGCGGCGGCGTTCTTTCTCGATTTCCACCTGACCGGTGGGCTTGAAGTATTCGCGGTAGAAGCGCAGCGACTGTGTGGCAGGCGCCAGGTAGCGGCTGCGTGAGAGCAGCACGCCTTCCGCGAATTCGCGCTCGCGGGTGGGGCCGATCAGGGTCAGGCGCGAGCGCACGTTGGTCACCTCGCCGTTATCGCCGATGAAGTGGTCTTCGCGGAAACGCAGGTAACCTTCGTCGGAGTCTTCGAAGGAGAAATAGGTGTCGTATTCCTTGTAATGGCGCTGGCGCAGGATGGTAAATTCGGGGCCGTTGAGGGTGTCAATCGCCGCCTGTGGGTCGCTGATGCTGGCCTTGCCCTGCACCTCAAAACTTTCCTCTTCTTCCGCGCCGCCGATGGCGATCAGCTTGGAGAGAATATACTTCTCGCGCTGCATGAGAAATACGTCGATTTTGCGTGCATAATCCTGGCTGGCATAAAGCAAATCTTCTTCATCCAGGGTTGTGAGCTTCCTGTTGCGCATGACCCAATTGCCGTTGATCATCACGTCGGTCACGTCAGTGGCTTTGCTGGCATACACAATCTGAGCGTATACGCCGTTGTTGGGGTCGCGGCGGAAGCGCGGGGCATTGTGCAGCGGGGTGACATCCACCAGGATCAGATCGGCGCGCTTGCCCGCTTCGAGCGAGCCGGTGAGATGCCCAATATGCATCGCGTGCGCGCCCAGGCGGGTGGCCATGGCCAGAGCGGTGCGCGCCGGCAGGGCGGTCGGGTCGCCGCTGTAGCCTTTGGCGATGAATGCCGCCAGGCGCACTTCTTCGAACATATCCAGGTCATTGTTCGAGGCCGGGCCGTCGGTGCCGATGCCGACGTTGACCCCCAGGTCAAGCATGCGCTTGACCGGCGCAAAACCGGATGCCAGCTTCATGTTGGAGGATGGGTTGTGCGCCACGCCCACGCCCGAGTGCTTCATGGTGCGTATTTCGCCTTCATCCACGTGCACGCAGTGGGCAGCCAGCACTTTGGCGTCGAAGATGCCGTGCTTTTTCATAAACGGCACCACCGGCATGCCGGTATCGTTGCGCAGGTTCTCGACTTCGAGCGCGGTTTCGGAGATGTGCGTGTGCAGCGGGATGTCAAACTCGGCGGCCAGGTCGGCGGTGGCGCGCAGGATTTCCGGGGTGCAGGTGTACACCGCATGCGGCGCCACCGAAGGCACCACCAGCGGATGATGCTTCCAGCGCTGGGCAAACTCGCGCGTAAGTTCGAGCGATTCTTCGAACGAGGCTGCATCCGGGGTGGGGAACTTCATCACCGACTGCGAGCAAACCGCGCGCATCCCGGCCTCAGCCGTGGCATGGGCGATGTATTCTTCAAAATAGTACATATCCGCGAACGCGGTGACGCCGCTGCGGATCATCTCGGCGCAGGCCAGCTTGGTGCCCAGGCGCACGAAATCCGGCGAGACAAACTGGCGCTCGACCGGCATCATGTAGCCCATCAGCCACACATCCAGCCGCAGATCGTCCGCCAGCCCGCGCAGCAGAGTCATGGGTACATGCGTATGGCTGTTCACCAGGCCTGGCATCAGCACTTTGCCGCCGCAGTCGACCACATCGCCGGCGCTGTACTGCGCGCGCAAGTCATCCTCCGCGCCAACCGCGACAATGTGATCCCCCGCGATGGCGACCGCGCCTTTTTCATATTGATGGAAGTGTTCGTCCATCGTCAATACGATTGCATTTGTGAGGAGAATATCTACCGTTTCCATTTTCCCTTATCCCAGAAGAATCTCATTGAGAAACACGGTTATTCGTATTTGATAAGGTTTCGGCGGAGAAAATCAAGCGCCGTATTTACCGCCCAGTGAACCGCCATTGGAGGAGGGCCGCCGTAGTATCGCGTGAGTTGCTGTTCGCCGTCCGAACCCTTGAACAGCAAGTGGAGGGTTTGGCGTTCCGCGCCGGTCTCCAGCGCTGCGCCCAACACAACCTGGTTTTGCCTTTCAAAACCATTGACCGCCGCGCGAAGTGTTTCCTGATCCAACCCAGCCGTTTCAATGCGCGCCCGGTCGGTTTTCAAACGTCGCGCCAGTTCTCCCTGTAACCCCGATTCTACCACGGCTGGCACCACACCCTCGCTCGCCAAATAGGCCAGTATTACGCTGTCCAGTGTTTGCTCGTCTGTTCCGTAAATTTCATTGCCTAGACGCTGGTAAATGACCTGCTCAGTTTGCTGGATCAGGCGGTCTGCCTCTTCGGGGCTGTCGGCTTTGGCGGTGATGCGTATATCCACCTGCCCGGCATGCGCCAGCAGCCCGACGGTCGGGTTGGAAAGCTGCTCCAGGTCGTCGATCAAGGCATCCACGTGCGATTCGCCCACGCCAGCGGTGTGCAGCACGCGGGCTTTGATGATGCCGCGCAGATCATAACGCTGGCGCAAATAGGGCAGCACGCGGTGCTCGTACAGGTACTCCAACTCGCGCGGCACGCCTGGCAATGAGATCACGCAGCGGTCACCGCTTTCGGCAATAAACGCTGGCGCGGTGCCGACCGGGTTCTCCACCGGGATGGCGCCGGCAGGAATAAAGGCCTGCCTGCGGTTGTTTTCCGTGGCAGCGCGGTTAAATCGCTGGAAACGGGCGGTGATCTGCTCCCACAGTTCAGGAATATACACCAACTCCACCCCCAGAGCCAGCGCCACCGCCAGCCGGGTGGGGTCATCCACCGTAGGCCCTAGACCGCCGCCGGTGATGACGATTTGCGCGCGCGAAAGCGCTTCCTGGATCACGCGCGCGATCCGTTCGGGATTATCTCCGACAACCGTGGTGCGGAAGAGATCTACGCCGGCATCCCGCAGGGCGCGCGCCAGGTAACGCGTGTTGGTATCTTGGATTTCGCCCAGCAACAGCTCGGTACCAATGGCGATGATCTCAGCTGCCGGCATTCAACCTCCGTAAAGAGATGCAAGGAAAGACAGGGATGAAGTACAATTTTCTGATACACTTGCTGCCTCTGATTGTGGTTAGTTTAGCATGAAACCGAGAAAAGTCAACGAGAACCACTTGAACCAACCGCCTGCCAATCTGAAAGTGTTGATCTTTTATGCCTCGATCGGGTCGGGGCATCTTTCCGCCGCACAATCGATCCTCGAAGCGCTGGTGCTGTCCGGCGCAGGCGGTCCGGTAGCGCTGGCCGATGCGCTGCCGCCGCGTGCCAACCGCGCGGGCTTAACCAGTTTTCTTTCGGCCGTCTCCAGCGGGCTATTGCCGGGTGTATATACACGCGCCTGGGAGAGCGGCTCAATGGCTGTGCTGTTTGATCTCTCCGCGCGCCTTCCCTGGATCCGCCAGCGTGTGCTGCGGCGGGTGCGGGATGAAGCGCCGGATGTGGTGGTCTGCACGCACGCGCTGCCATGCGCCATCCTGGCGCAGCAGCCGGCGCGCGCCTACCGGCTGCTGGCCGTGGCGACTGATTTTCAGGCGCATGCCTACTGGCCGGTGCAGGGCGTTGATGGTATCGTGGTCGCCAGCCCTGCGGCCTGTGAACGGCTGCAACTACGCGGTATGCCACCCCAGCGAGTGCAGGTGTTGGGTATTCCGGTGCGGCCGCAGTTTGCCCGCCTTCCGGCTGGCATCACCGTCACCGGAAAGGCTGGCGCTGGCCCGCTGCGCGTGCTGATCATCGCCGGTGGTGGGCGAGCCGGGCCGTACCTGCCCGTGCTGCCGAAAATCGATCGCCTGATCAGCGCGCTGTCCGCCCGACCCGTGGAGGGGGTGGAATGGTGCTTTATTTTTGGCAGCAGCCACTGGTTGCACCGGCGCGCGGAACAACGGCTGTCCGGGCGGGCGGATATTTCGCTACTGGGCCTTACGGACGATATGGCCGCCAAAATGAACTGGGCGGATGTGGTGGTTACCAAGGCCGGCGGGTTGACCCTGGCGGAAGCCTTCGCGCTAGGTAAGCCGGTGTTGATCCTGCGGCGCGGGGCTGGCCAGGAAGCTGCCAACACTGATATCGTGCTGCAAAGCGGCGCCGGGATGGTGGTGGACAGCGCAGAGCACCTGTTGCGGACGGTGGCCATGTTTGCGCTTGATCGTGAAATGCTGGCGGATCTCGCGCGCGGCGCGTCGGCGTTAGGCCGGCCGGATGCGGCCAACAGCATCGCCGCGTGGGTGGAGGCAGCAGGAACGCTATGAACGCGCGCCAGGCGATCGGCAAATGGGGCGAAAACGTGGCCAAGGAAACCCTGCGCAACCGGGGCTGGATGGTGGCCGCGCGAAACTACCGCACGCCCTACGGTGAGCTGGACATTATCGCCCGCAAAGGGAACACCGTCTTGTTTGTCGAAGTTAAAACCCGCACCAGCGATGCTTACGGGATGCCGGAAGAATCGATCAGCCCGTCCAAGGCAAAGCACCTGCTCGAGTCGGCGCAGTATTACTTGCAGCAGAATGGGCTGGATGATGTTGACTGGCGGGTGGACGTAATCGCCATTCAGGGCCGGCCAAACCAGCCCAACACCCACATCGAGTGGTTTGAAAATGTACTTTCCTGACGTTCCCCGCCCGCTGGTGGTTATCGTCGGCCCGACGGCGGTTGGAAAGACCGCGTTTGCGCTGGCGCTGGCCGAACGTCTGGGTGGCGAGATTGTTTCCGCCGATTCGCGCCTGTTTTACCGTGGCATGGATATTGGCACTGCCAAACCCACGTTGGAGGAATTGCGGCGCGTGCCGCATCATCTGGTGGATGTGGCCAACCCGGACGAAACCTGGAGCCTGGCCTTATTCCAGCGCGCCGCGCACCAGGCGATGGCTGAGATCCACGCCCGCCGCCGGCTGCCGTTTCTTGTGGGCGGCACCGGCCAGTATGTACGCGCAGTGACCGAGGCATGGGAACTGCCGGAGCAGCAACCCGATCATCGCCTGCGCGATGTTTTGGAGCAGTGGGGGAGAGAGATCGGGCCGCAGGCGCTGCATCAAAAACTGGCACTGGTCGACCCCGCCGCGGCCGAAAAGATTGAGCCAAACAACATGCGCCGCACCGTGCGCGCCCTGGAGGTGATGTTCCTCACCGGCCGGCGCTTCTCGGATCAACGCCGAAAAACTACCTCGCCCTATTCGCTCCTGCAAATCGGGCTGATCCGCCCGCGGCCGGAGCTTTACGCCCGGGTGGACGAGCGCATCGCGCTCATGCTGCGCGACGGCCTGGTGGAGGAAGTGCAGCGCCTGCTGGACGCCGGTTATGCGCCTCACCTGCCGACCATGTCGGCCATCGGCTACCGCGAAATTGCTGCCTACCTGCGCGGTGAGATGAGCCCGGAGGAGGCCGTGGCGCAGATGAAGCGCCTGACGCGCGTGTTCGTACGGCGCCAGGCCAACTGGTTCTCCAGCAGCGATCTGTCCATCCACTGGTTCGACGCCGGCCAGACCAGCGTGGAGACCATCGAGGCATTCATCCGCTCCGGCGCGGGTTGGATTTTCCCGGCGGAAAATCTGTAGGTTGGGTTTCGCAAAAAGCGCTCAACCCAACCTACGTGTGGTCAAGCAATGTTTCACACAACCAATACCCCGATAACAAAAAATCGCCCCGGTGATTTCCGGGGCGATTGGTCTCTCATAGATCGGGCTTAGGCCGCTGTCGGCTGGCTGCCGTTGCTGCGGTCGATGACCACCGGCGTGCCGCTGACCTTGGGGAACGGCGGCGGGAAGATGCGTTCGAACTCCTCGCGTGAGATGGTTTCGACTTCCAGCAGGCGTTCGGCGACCGCGTCCAACTTATCCTGGTACTCGTGCAAAATCTTGCGCGCCTTCTGGTAGGCATCTTCCACCAGAGTGCGTACCTCGAGGTCAATCTTTTCGGCCACTGCTTCCGAATAGTCGCGCTGTTCCGAAATCTCGCGACCGAGGAAAATCAATTCTTCCTTCTGACCATAGACCATCGGGCCAAGTTCTGAGCTCATGCCCAGGCGGGTGACCATGGTGCGCGCCATCTGGGTGACACGTTCGATGTCGTTGGAAGCGCCGGAGGTGATGTCGTCAAACACCAGTTCTTCCGCGGCGCGCCCGCCCAGCAGGCCAACCATGTCGGCCAGCAACTTCTTGCGCGGCATCAGGGTGCGGTCTTCCTGCGGGAGGGCTAGGGTGTAGCCGCCGGCCATGCCGCGGGCGATGATCGAAACCTTCTGCACCGGGTCAGCCTGGGGCAGCACGTTCATCACCACCGCGTGCCCAGCCTCATGGTAGGCCACGATCCGCTTTTCTTCCTTGCTGATCAGGCGGCTCTTGCGTTCGGGACCGGCGATCACGCGTTCGATTGCTTCTTCAAACTCAGACTGCCCTATGATGCGCTTGTTGCGGCGGGCGGCCAGGATGGCGGCCTCGTTGACCATGTTTTCCAGGTCAGCGCCGACAAAACCAGGGGTCGAGCGCGCCAGCACGGTAAAGTCGACATCGCTGGCCATCGGCTTGCCCTTGATGTGCACCTTGAGGATGGCTTCGCGGCCGCGCACATCCGGGCGGTCGAGCACCACGCGGCGGTCAAAACGACCGGGGCGCAGCAGCGCGGGATCGAGGATGTCAGGGCGGTTGGTGGCGGCCATGATGATGATGTTGGTGTCGGTGTCAAAACCGTCCATCTCGACCAGCATCTGGTTTAGGGTCTGCTCGCGTTCGTCGTGGCTGCCGCCCAGGCCGGCGCCACGCTGGCGGCCGACCGCGTCAATTTCATCGACGAAAATGATGCAGGGTGAATGGCGTTTAGCCTGATCGAACAGGTCGCGCACGCGGCTGGCGCCAACGCCGACGAACATCTCCACAAATTCCGAGCCGGAAATGGAGAAGAACGGCACGCCAGCTTCGCCAGAGACTGCCTTGGCCAGCAGGGTCTTCCCGGTGCCGGGAGGGCCGACCAGCAAAACGCCCTTGGGGATGCGCGCGCCGAGCGAGATGAACTTCTGCGGTTCACGCAGGAATTCGACCACTTCCTTCAACTCTTCCTTGGCCTCTTCCACGCCGGCCACATCGGCAAACGTGACGGTCGGCTGGTCACCGCTGAACATGCGCGCGCGCGACTTGCCGAAGGACATGGCAGCGTTGTTGCTGCCCTGCGCCTGGCGGAAAATGAAGAAGAAGGCGCCACCCAGAATCAGGAACGGCAGGATGTACCCCAGCGCGGTGATAACGCCCAACCAGGCGCTCGGCGGCCGGATTTCGATCATGACCTTGTCCGGGCTGAGCTGGTCATTGGTAACGCCCAAATCGAGGAGCTGCTGCACCAGGGTGGCATTGGCTTCCTTGGTCGATGTTCGCTGGGTTCCGTCCGCGAAGGTGATCCTCAAGCGGTCTTCATCTTCTACAATTTTCTTGATACTGTTATTCTTAATACCTGCCGCGACTTCGTTGATGGTCAACGCCTCTTGCGTCGTGTTTTGCTGCGTGAAGTTGTAAACGACCATGGCGATGATCGCAACAAACAGCAGTAGGTAGATAACATACGATTGGTTCCGTGAACTCACTGATACCTCCAATAAGCGACCAATTCCCTTCGTCAGGGAATGACTATAACAGCATTATACCAATCAACTTCTACGGATTCCATAGAAAGTATAGGAATAGTTGTACTCTCTAATAGAACTCATATACGCTACCGGTAATCGATGCCTGCTGCGGGCATTTTTTGACAGGTTCATTCAGGCGCTGCGCGCCAATTTAATTATAGCTGACGATATTCAAAATGCACACCCTGAATATTCTCCGGCGGTCAGACCCGCGGGTTGCACCATAACTGCTGCAAATGGTTGCGGTCGTGGGTGGTGGTGAAGCTGACCAGTTCCAGCAGGGTGGTGGGGCCGAAAATGGCGTGCCGCGCGGGCTGGTTCCAGCCGCTCTCATCCAACCCCTCGAGCAGGCGCAGGATGTCTTCGCGGGCTTGCATGAACTGCCGGAGCGCAGCCAGACCATCGCTTTGCGCATAGGCGCGCTCGTTGGCCCACAGATCGGAGTTGACGCCGGGGAGGAATGGATTTTCGCCGCGGCTGATGCGCTCGAAGCGCGGCAGGTTGACCTCAGCGTCCACGTCTCGCAAATGACAGGCGATTTCCGTGGCCGACCATTCTCCAACGGCGGGGCGGTAGCCCCAGTCGTCACGGGAGCGGTAGCCGCGGGTGATGCTGTCAAACGCGGCCGGGGTGGAGCGCAGCACGCCCACCAGCGCGGCCGGCGTGCGGATCACCGGCACATTGTGGTGCGCGGCCGCGACCTCGTCCAGCCATGGCAGCACGCCATCTAGCGCGCCCTGTCCATCCAAGCGGGCGTTGCCGCTTTCGCGCGCAGGCGCACTGGTCAGGTAATAGGTGGGCAGGCCCAGCGCCGACGCAGGCCGGATATCATCCGGCAGGCTGTTCCCAACCATCACTGCCGGCTGGTCCGGCCAGCCCAACTGGCCGAGGATTTCCGCGTAATAAGCGATGCTGGGCTTGGTGAAGTGCATGCTTTCATAAGTGGTGATCAGCGCAAAGGGGTAATCGCGCGGTGAAAGCCCGGCCCACTCCAGCCGCTGGTGGATGGCTGTGCTGGGAAAGAGCGGGTTGGTGGCGACCACCACCTGATAGCCGCGATCAAAAGCGGCTTTGACCAGATCTTGCGCGGCCTGTTTCGGCTGTGTGAGCCCCTGCAGTGTCGGAAATACCTGGCTGTAAAAATCCATCAGCGTTGCGCTGAGATCCTGTTTGGTGGTGTTCAGCGCCGGGTAAAACGACTGATCGAATGCTTCCTCCGCGGTGTAGCGCGGGTTGGTATTGTGAACCATCTGCCGCGTGGCCGCCAGCAGTTTGTACACCAGCTCATCCCCATCGAACCGGTCAGAGAGATGCACGCTGAGGGCTTTCAGGTAGTGCGGTAGAAATACATCGATGTCGTTTTGCAGCAGCGTATCATCCAGATCAAGCAGCAGTGTAAGGCTCATCTTAGAGATCCTTGAATACATCCGGTAAGGGGTGGCACTTACCGCACCCGATGTGCGGCTCTTTCACCACTTCGTTGCTCAGCTTGCAAATCGCGCTTACCTTCATGCGCTTGATCAGACCAAGAAGATTCTTCTCGGCGCTGCCATACAGCACCAGGTTGGGGCAGGCGTTGGCGCGAACGATCCCTGGCACCGGGCAGGTTTTGCACATCTCCGGCGTCCATTTGTGAGCGGTCTCCGGGCTAACCAGCCGGCATTCTTCTTGTTTTCTGCCGCGGAAATAGTTCCCGTAAAAATATGGGCATTCAGATCCAGCAGGTGTACGCATGTGCTACTCAATTCTATATCAGTATAGGAAAATGTCCCCGTGGAGGGGACAGGTCCAGCAAATTCTATCATACGACAAGAAACCAAAAATAGCAGGAGGCAGTTGTCGAAAGGTTTTACACGCGGGTTACGTATGAGCCGGTGCGGGTATCCACGCGGATCGTATCGCCTTCAGTGACGAAGTACGGCACCTGCACCTCGGCGCCTGTCTCCACGGTCACCTTTTTGGTGACGCCGGTCGCGGTGTCGCCCTTGACGGCCATTTCGGCGCGCACGACCTTGAGGTCAACCGAGGTGGGCAGATCGATGTCAATTGGCTCGTTGTTGTAAAAGGTCAGCTTGACTTCCATGCCTTCTTTAAGATAGCCGGCGTTCTCAGCGATAATGCTTTCCGGGATGCCAGGCTGCTCGAACGTCTCTACGTCCATGAAAATAAAATTGCTGCCGTCGCGGTAAAGATACGTGGCGTTGTGGAAGTCCAGGCGGGCATCCATCACGCGGTCGCCCGAGGAAAAGGTTTTTTCCAGGTTCGTGCCGGAGCGCAGGTCGCGTGCTTTGATGCGGATGGTGGCGTTGCCGCGGCCAGGTTTATTGTGAGAGTATTCCAGGACTTTGTAAAGCTTGCCGTCCAGTTCGAAGGTGACACCCTTGCGAAGATCATTTACATCAATCATGTGGTTTTGCCTTATTCGTACAAATTCAAAGTATACTAAGCGGGGGATATTATAGCGCAGGCCGGGGGCTATGGCAAGAT